>CAZYHH010000292.1:0-4057 GCA_964647295.1 uncultured Pseudomonadales bacterium | reverse complement strand
GCTAATGAACCCAACATAAGTCCAGCTAGAAAAGAAAATAACTGATCTTCATAATTTGACAAAATCCAACGCAATGTTTTAGTGAACATCATCAACCCGGATACCAGGCCCAAGCCTAAGACAATCAAGACGTCGATCCGAATATTAGCAATCGCATCGAGTACAGTTTGATAATAACCAAATATCAACATCACAAAAGATCCTGAGACACCCGGTAATATCCATGCACAGACAGCCATCATGCTAACAAGAAAAAACAAAAGGTAACTAAATTCGATAAAGCTTTTCGGGATAGATAAAAACGACAAGCCCACCAACAGCCCCACCAATCCATATCTTAAAAGATTCGCTAAATGTCGATCTTTCGTAATCAAAAAAACCGATCCCAGTATTAATCCAGAAAACATCCCCCATACAATGGGCCCATAATGGCTTAACAAAAAATTCATCAGCGTCGAAAACGAGAAGACTCCTACAGCCATTCCACAAAACAAAATCAACAAAAACCCTAAATCATGCTCCAAGTAAAACATTCTAGGAGAACGAAGCAATCCGATTGAACGAGGTCCAAAGCTAGCCAAAGAAGAAACTAGTCTCGAATATATCCCAGTCACAAGAGCAACAGTTCCTCCGGAAATACCAGGGACAATTTCGGCGAGCCCCATCAACAGACCGCGAAAAAAAATACCCATCTGCCAGTAATCTTTCAATTCACTATGCCTTCCTGAAGTGGAACAAATACAACGTAATCTTCAACACTGGACTTAACTTCCTGTTCTTGACGCTCCACTACCTTAAGCTCCTGCTGCACTGGACCGCCAACAGGAATAATTATCCGCCCGCCTACTTTAAGCTGATCGATTAATTCAGAAGGAACAGAAGTCGGAGCAGCCGTACATAAAATAACATCAAAGGGACCAAATCGATCTAACCCCTTGTAACCATCCGACAGGTGCAAGCTGAAGTTAGTGAGCTTAAGCGCTCGCAATCGCTCTCTAGCCTTGGGGATAAAAGCCGCAACCCTCTCAACACTGTGCACCTTTTTGCACAATTTCGACAGCACCGCTGTCTGATAACCTGATCCTGTACCAATTTCCAGCACATGATCATGATTGCCCCGCAACAACAACTGGGTCATCTTAGCCACTACAAAGGGCTGTGAAATCGTTTGATTGAACCCTATAGGTAAAGCAGTATCTTCGTAAGCGCGATGAGAGAGCGCTTCATCAACAAAAATATGTCTCGGTATAGATCTTATGGTCTCTAAGACGGTCTCATCTGCTATTCCTTGTTCACGAAGTCTAACGACCAATCGATCTCTCGTTCGCTGGGAGGTCATCCCTATCCCTTTAAGATCGAAAGCCGTCATTTCGATGCATCAATTAATTGAAAATAATTACCTAGAAAAACTGTCGCATAGGCGCCAACAGGTAAACAAAAGTTCGTTTCGACATTGGAATTTTCCGTATTACTCTCGGCGTTGAAAGAAAAAGGCTTTTGATAAATCATCCGCCTTCCCTGCTGAACGCCCGAATACTCAAGAGCCTCACATATATCCTGATAGGGCGCCAAAGCTTCTTTTTCAATATCCAAAGCAAGGCCTTTTGTCCGAGATTTACCGCGACCCCAAAGCGGGGCTGTAGGAATCGAGCCTGAATAAGGGTCTCCATCTATGGCACCTTCAGTGATGCCCGCATCTTTTCTGTGCTCTAGTATTTTGTTAAACAAAAAACTACGAAGCATCGATAAATTCCAACTCCTAACAGACTGGGTCACTTTTCTAGAACGCCGATTCCTTATCCAATCCATGGCCCTTAACAAGCTGTTATCGTTGTACCTTTGCGGACCAAAAAAATTCAAAAAACATACAGGTTCTTTGTTCAAAAACTCTGAATTAACGAAATCTACTTGGCGTAGAACTATTTCAAAACGATTATAGGCATGCTCGCCAATTCGAAGTTTTTTTTGAAACCTTCCTTCATCCAGCACTCTAATGCCCGCTGAAACCTCTTTATAATCTCCTAAAGATTGTTTTGTGGGCACACTAAACCATTGACGAGTGACCGCTTTTTTATCTTTTCTACCACAATATCCTATCGAAGAGCCCTCCACTCGAAAGTATTTGGCAAGAAAATTCACCACATCTATGGTATTTAAACCAATTTTTTCGATGAATAAATAAAGATGTTCGCCTGAATCCGCTTTTCTTATTATCTCTTGATGACCGCTTTCTAGTTCTTCAATCACCTTCCAATCACTTGCTTGCTTTTTAATGATCGCCGAAGCCCAAGCATTCGTTTCAGATTCAATCCTCATTACACTTAACTCAAGAACCCTCTTCTGGAACTATAAAGAAGGTCTCTCCTGGTTTTATCATACCGAGCTTAGCTCTCGCATGAGATTCTATTGAATCCGGGCTTCGCCTCAGCTCCTTAATTTGGTTAGTGATCAGACGGTTTTTCGCTTTCAAAATCATTAATTTACTTTCAATTTTTTCTTGATCATAAATAATCGCCCTTTGCGCAAAATAGCCAGATTTGCCGAGCCAAACCTGAAACTGAAGATAAAGAAAAACCACAACCAATACAGCGCAAAGCTTTTTCATCATTTCAATTGAGCATTTTTAATAGCTTGTCGACCTTCGTAGGAGCCCTGGTTAGCCATACAATCTTCAATTCTTAGCAATTGATTATATTTGGCCACCCTGTCGGTCCGTGATAAGGATCCGGTTTTGATTTGACCAACTCCAGTACCTACCGCTAAATCGGCAATCGTAGTATCTTCAGATTCTCCAGATCGGTGAGAAACAATATTGCTATAACCAGCCTGCCGGGCAACTCGAATCGTATCTAGAGTCTCACTCAAAGTACCAATCTGGTTTAGTTTAATAAGTATCGAATTTCCTACTCCCATCTCGATTCCTTTTTTCAGGATCTCAACATTGGTCACAAAAAGATCGTCTCCTACTAACTGAACTTTCTCTCCCATCAACTCGGTCAAATAAGACCAACCGGACCAATCATTCTCATCCAGGGCATCTTCAATAGAAGAAATAGGATAATTGCTGCATAAAGAAGCTAAGTAATCCGAAAATTCTCCAGAACTATACTTCATGCCTTCGCCATTTAATTCATAAACTCCAGCGCAATAAAACTCGGAAGCAGCACAATCAAGGGCTAACAACACATCTTCTCCAAGCTTATAACCTGCTTTTTCAACCGAATCAGCGATTAACTCCAAAGCTTGCTCATTCGAGTCCAAGTTTGGCGCAAAACCGCCTTCGTCGCCAACGGCTGTACTAAATCCTTTTTTCTTGAGTACATCTTTTAAAGAATGAAATACTTCTACACCACATCTAAGAGCCTCTTTAAAAGTTACCATCGACACTGGTTGAATCATAAATTCTTGTATATCTAGGCTATTATCTGCATGTTCTCCTCCATTTATGATGTTCATCATAGGTGTAGGCATTACCATTTTAGGACAACCACATAGGTCGTTAATTCTTTCATACAAGGCTTGATTTTGCTCCGCCGCACTCGCTTTGGCATTCGCCAGGGAAACTGCCAATAAAGCATTTGCTCCCAGCCGAGATTTACCGGCAGTTCCGTCCAACTCGATAAGTGTTTTATCTATTTCAAGCTGATCTTCGATGTCTTTTCCGATCAAAGTTTGGTTAATTTCATCATTTACAAACTGGACCGCCCGTCTCACGCCTCTCCCATTATATCGATTTGGTTCCTCATCCCTCAATTCCAACGCTTCTCGAGAGCCAGTTGATGCGCCTGATGGCGAAATCGCCCTACCAAAAGCACCGCTTTTGGAATAAACATCAGCCTCTACTGTTGGATTGCCTCTAGAGTCTATTACTTCTCTAGCAACGATTTTTGTTAATTCAGACATAAATCATCCTAGACAAGTTCTTCTAACGGCTGATGTTTTTTACTAACTTCATCTAATTCTTTGAGTTGAACTAGTAACTCAGACATCAAACTTAATGGCCAAGAATTTGGCCCATCAGATTTTGCTTGCTCAGGATTTGGATGAGATTCCATAA
>CAZYHH010000291.1:0-4066 GCA_964647295.1 uncultured Pseudomonadales bacterium | reverse complement strand
GGGTGGAGGAATTCGGTCAGGAACTTTACTGGATCGATGCTTTAAAGGGACATACATATTCAGCTTGCTTTAATTCGATTGCTTGGGACTTAGTTTATGTGGCTCGGGTCGAGTTTTTATCTTGAAGTACCAGGTACAACCCGTAAGTCACAAGCGGTAGTATGAAGACAACAATGAAGCTCGCGAACATGATCGTGTAGCCTCGCAGGATCAGCGCAACGATCCCCATGGACCCGGCGCCCAAACAAATAACGAAGGCACCTGCAGCAAGTCCGCTGTGCGCAATCGGTGGCATAGCAATGCCTTTTTTATCTTTATACCAGTTGTTCACTCTTTCGATGAGCCCTTGCAGGACACCGACGCCTGTCTGGGCGACCAATACGAACATAATCAGCACATAGATGTTCAGCATGAGCGGTGAGCTGACATGCTCCAGCATCCAGTAGGTTGGTATCTCTTTATTCACGATTTCTGGAAATCCAACCATAAATGCCAGGTGGAATATGAGTGCTGGTAGAGCAGCTATCGAGGATGCACAAATAGCCGCGACAATAACTTCCGATCGATTTGTGAGTGAAACAGCACAGTACAGGAGCAAAGGTAGGTAGCCGCCGCCGCCGACAGCGTACATGAGGCCGGAGGTAAGCCCGCCCCATTCGTGGGGAGTGCTGTCGAATGCGAGGGCAATGGCATCAAGATGGCCAGAAGTGATTTGATAGACCAGAACCGCCAGTAATAGAAACAATGCTGCTACTGAATACATCATCGAACTCAATACGGCTTCCCTCCCGCAATAGGTTAGAACAACCACTAGGAGAAAGATTGCACTTGTCCCGATCCAGGCGTCAAAATCGAATCTGTCACCGATCACGGTTCCGCCCACCGTTGCGGTAATAGAGAGTGCAATGACAAGACCCAGGATGATGACGATTTCGTAGACAAACCAACCTTTTTTTAGCAGGACCTTAAAAAAGCTGACGTAGTCATAAACTTTGAACATTCGGGCTATTTCAAAACTGAGGGCCAATATCACCAGATGGGTCATAACCAGCACTCCTAGAGCAACGAATCCACCGCTGGGTCCATTGCTGCTGACAAATTCCATCACCTCTCTGCCAGACCCGTAGGACGCGCCAAATAGTACAGAAAGAACTACTGCTGTTGGGATCAGAATAACCCGAAAGAGATAACTGTCTCTCATGCGTGTGCTTTGTTGCGTTATTCGCCAGTCAGATTCATTGAACGTTTTTCCTGAAATGCTGCAACGGCTTCTTTTCTATCATCTAGCAGGTTCGTATACATCTCGTAAGCGACAGCAGCATCAGTAATTTTGGTTGCAAGCTCACGGAGCGGCAAATTGATAGAAGTCTTTGTGTAACGCACTGCCCATCGGGGGTTCGCCAGCAATTCAGCGACGAGTTCATCGACCTTGGCATCCAGTTCGTCAGCTGGGAGCGCATAGTTGATGAGCCCCATCTGTTCGGCTTCTCTTGCGCTCAACAACCGTCCGGTGAGTAGGAATTCCTTGGCTTTTGCGTACCCTATGAGTTGGGGCCAGATAACCGCGCCACCATCTCCGGCAACCAGACCAGCCTTAACGTGTGGATCGCCGATCTTGGCATTCTCAACAGCAACGATCATGTCACTCATCAGTGCGATTGATGCGCCGAAACCTGCGGCAGCACCATTCATTCTGCAGATCAGAGGTTTTTCCAGTTCCAGTATGCCGTTAATAATCCGGCGTGCATCGGGTAGAATGCCTCGGAATCTGCGCGGGTCCTCTACCATGTCTTCAAAAAATTTCATGTCGGCACCGGCACAAAAAGCACCTTCTTTACCTGTCAGAACGATGACGTCACTATCTAGATCGTTGTTGAGGTCATGAAAAACTCTTGCCAACTCTATGTGCATTTGTTCGTTGACGCCGTTGAAAGGGCCAACACCGTCCAACATAACATCCAGTCTTCGTCCGTCGCGAACGAACTTCAGGGTTTTATAGGAGTCAGTTTCCAATGTTTAGCTCTGCATCAATGAGAATTAACATCAAAGCATTCAAACAAAGTAAATGGCAAGGTTATTTTCTGCTTGGGTTTTGCCGCCAAGTGGCTTCTTAAGTGCAGAGTCCTTCAATACGAAGACCATTCAGAGAAAAGAAGTGCAGACGTTAAGGCGTGAGTACTCTTGGAAACTATGTGCTTCATAACCGGTGTCTAGACCTATCTTTACACATAATCGGTTGGTGCTTGCCTATCAATTAACCCTCGGAAGACATTATTCGAATTCCATACTCCTTTCGAAGATCAACTATCCGAGTATCGAACATTTTCTGGTTAACACCAGAGTGAGGCCACTTCTTGTTCATTTTGCGTACTCGAGTAATCCAGGTCACAAAAAATTGAGGCAAAATATACACGAGCCTGAGCACCGCCATCAGATTGCCTCCCATCAGATCGATTCCTTCTTTATTTAGGCGCTTTACTTCCTCGTCATTTTGATAATCTGCCATTTCTCGATATGAAATATCGGTACCAAAAAGTATCCAGGGCTTTAAATCGATTTCTCCTTTAATCGAAGTATCACAACCAAAAATCACGTGGGTCACATCATGATCGTGAAAGGATTTACCCTTTGCACGGGAGACCTCCCCTACCTCTGGACGATTGAAATACAATTCCTCTAAGCCTTCGTGGAGCGTTTTTGAACACTCTTGACTCAAAAATTCCATCATTACTTACCCTCACCTAGCCTACTCATGACACTACTTTAATCAACGTCAGTTGCGTAATTCAATCGTTATCAACAAAAACTTCGACTTCAATGTCACCAAGTGTCGTTTCGAGTACCGCAGTCGCTGCTTCACTTTCCTCTACATCCCTGGCTTCTCGAACCATCGTTCTAACATCGTCTAATAGTTGCTTAGCATCGTAGACAATACCTGATTTAATAACATGGCTAACACCGCCAACACGTGAATAATTGAAGGAGTAGACGATGCATGAATTTTCCGGGCGAACTGCGGTCATCACTGGTGGCGCCAGTGGTATTGGGCTAGGCATGGCGCGGTCTTTTGCAAAGCGCGGTATGCAGTTGGTGCTCGCGGACCTAGATGAAGAGCTCTTACGAGCCGCAGAGCAGGAATTTTCGGAGGCAGGTACTTCTGTTGTGAGCCAAATTTGTGACGCATCAAAACTCGATGAGGTTGAGCGTCTGGCCGAAGCGACCATGGATCGCTTTGGGGCCGTCCATGTGGTTTGCAGCAACGCCGGTGTTGGTATTCCAACGTCTGCTCTCAACGTCAAGCTGTCTGATTGGGAATGGATTATTAATGTGGACTTGTGGGGACCAATATATGCAATGAAAACGTTTTTGCCGCTAATAGAAGCTCAGGGCGAAGGTCATATTAACGCGACCTCTTCGATGGCGGGTTTGATCTCGTCACAGATGATGGGCGCTTACAATGTTGCCAAGCACGGCGTTGTAGCATTGATGGCGGCCGCAGAGAGGGAACTTCGGGCTAAGAAAAGCAATGTTCGGGCGTCAGTGTTATGTCCGGGACCTATCAACACGAATATCAGCCGCCATTCGGTCGATTATCGTCCGGGCCGCGGTAAGCCAAAAGGTGATAATGAAAAGGCTGGGAGGTTGGCAGGTAATATCCAGTCCGCATTGGAGCAGGGCATGCACCCCGATGAGGTAGGTGAACTCGTTGCCGGCGCCATTGAAGAGGAAAAATTCTGGATACTGACACATCCGCGTTGGGCCAAGACTGTGCAAAAGCAACTGGATGCAATGATCGATGAACAAACACTCACGCGCGCATGAGCCTTTTGGCCCTTCGTTGCGGGTAGTCCTGCAGAGCTCAAATGTTATAACCTGTCGATTGGCAGTTAAACAATGGCCAGAAAATTATAATGAAAACCGAAATAACGAGACGTGACCTGCTCAACGGCATGGTAATTGGCGCAGGCGGTATTCTGTTACCCGCCTCCGGGACTGAATCTGCTGAGAGGTCAGGGTTCGGTGTTAGTCCTGAAGTCCTCGCCCAGACCTATCCACCGACCCTGAC
>CAZYHH010000290.1:0-4092 GCA_964647295.1 uncultured Pseudomonadales bacterium | reverse complement strand
CGATTTGACGCGAGGAAAGAGCTAGCTCCGAGAGACGTAGTGGCTCGCGCAATCGACTTCGAAATGAAACGCCTTGGCGCTGACTTCGTGACCCTCGACATTTCTCATCGGTCAGAAGAGTTTGTGTTAAATCATTTCCCCAACATAGCAGACAGATGTTTAAAACTTGGCATTGATATGACAAAAGAAGCCATACCAGTTGTACCGGCCGCACACTACACTTGTGGGGGCATACTCGTAGATCTTAATGGGAAGACAGATCTGGATAATCTCTACGCAATAGGGGAAGTGGCATGCACTGGGCTTCACGGGGCTAATCGGCTTGCCAGCAATTCATTGCTGGAGTGTCTAGTGTTTGCAAAGAAAGCTGCAGAAAATATCTATAGTCAAACATCAAATATGCCGGAGCTAGACGATATTCCTAAATGGGACGAATCCAGAGTGACGGACTCACAAGAAAGTGTCGTTATCGCGCACAACTGGGAAGAGCTAAGGCGTTTCATGTGGGACTACGTTGGAATCGTACGCACCGATAAACGATTAAATCGAGCAATGCACCGAGTCAAATTACTCAAGCAAGAAATACAAGAGTATTATGGTCACTATAAAATCAGCAACGATTTAATCGAGCTAAGGAATCTAGTAGACGTTGCAGAATTAATCGTCACATCATCGCTAAGGAGGAAAGAAAGCCGCGGATTACATTACAACGTAGATCACCTTCATGAATCTTCAGAGCCATCCGACACGATACTGACTCCAAGGGTTAATCAAGAAATCGGGTTAATCACCCCCCTCGAACACGCCTTGACACAAGGATAGTACTAAC
This sequence comes from uncultured Pseudomonadales bacterium, assembly GCA_964647295.1. GTDB lineage: Bacteria > Pseudomonadota > Gammaproteobacteria > Pseudomonadales > Azotimanducaceae > UBA4421. The sequence goes on along the minus strand of CAZYHH010000290.1, from coordinate 3,263 downwards.
AAAAAAAAGAGCGGTTTAGATCACAATTATCAAGAAGAATACATCTCCCTTGAAAGCAATTGAGAGCTCTCTTCTATACGTTTCCACTGGGACTCTTTCAAACAGATTTTTCTTTTAATTCGACTACTGGTTGTCCTAACTTTCCTACAATCAATTTCATCTTTTACTTTATTAGCTTTAGAGCTGAAATCGTTCTGCACCCCTTCACCACCCGTCTCCTCTCGCGCAAAAGCAAAATTCGAGGTACTAACTAATGAGCAAAAAATCATAAGCAGAAATAAATCACATTTTATCGATCGCATATCCTCTCCCTTTATTTAACTCAGTAAAACACTACATCTTTGATGCTGCCAGACTAAACACTATGATTTTTTCGACAATCAATTTTAACCCTCCGTTATTAGGGACACCCACGCCTCTCAACCAATCATATATTTGCCAGTCCTCTTTTTCCAAAAGTTCCTCATAAGCTTCTTGTTCATCGAGCCGCAAACTTGAAAACTGTTGCTCGATAAACGGCACCAGCCGCAAATCAAGTTCGAGCATGCCTCGCCTGCTCCTCCAATAAAGTTGCTTATACTTTAAAGACTTCATTGACTTAGATATGCTAATTCAATCATGTTGATCTTTGGTTGAACCGATTGAAAAATCATAATCTATATCTCTGGAAAGATGCATCTGTAATTTCCCTCGTCGGAACGGACGCAGAAACCTTTCTACAGGGCTATATTACTTCCGACGTGATTGGAAGCACTCCAGGCGCTCTCCTTCCAATGTCCATTACAGACATTAAAGGCCGAGTACTCTGTTCAGGATGGACGACAAAGCATGAAAACGGTATCGATTTGATTGTCCACCGTTCGCTCAAACAATCCATCGAACTTTTTCTAAAGCCCTATATTCAATTTTCTAAATCAAAGCTTATGGAAACACACAAAGTTGTATGCCACAGCGACAAGGGACTTAGCCTTTGGAATACTATTTTCTTGGAATTGCAAGAAGCTAATGCTGATCTTGAACATAACGACCAAAAAGATGAAGAACTATGGACTTTACTTACTTTAAATAAATTTGCCTTTATTCAAGAATGCGTTAGCGGGAAATTTCTGCCACAACATTTAGGGCTGCACCTGGCAAATGCAGTGGATTTCGACAAAGGCTGTTATCTAGGTCAAGAAATAGTCGCTAGAGCTGAATTTCGTGGATCGGTAAAAAAGAAATTGCTGCAAGTGAATTTATCTTCAGGAGAATACGCAACAGGTGATCGGCTGATGGATGGATCTACACTCGTACAAATATCAGCATCTGGATTAGGGCTGGCAGTTGGCAAAACCGAACAAACTTAACGCACATCGTGCCAATGAATAGGCTCAAAACCTTTTTCGATCAAATAATCATTAGCTTTGGAAAAATGCCCACAGCCCCAGAAACCACGATGTGCAGAAAGAGGAGAGGGATGAGGCGCAGTTAGCACCAAGTGCTTTTTTCGGTCCAAGAACTCCCCTTTTTTTTGAGCGTAACCTCCCCATAACATGAATACTAGATGCTCTCTAGCTCGACCCAACCTTTCAATTACCCGGTCAGTGAAAGTCTCCCAGCCTTTACCTTGGTGAGAGCCTGCCTTTCCTCGTTCCACTGTCAATGTAGAATTAAGCAGCAACACGCCCTGTTGAGCCCAACCACTTAAATCACCATTAACTTTTGAGAATTCTTGAAGACCAAGGTCTCTGGCCACCTCGCTCAAGATATTTAACAAGGATGGGGGTGGCGGCACACCAGCTTGAACAGAAAAGCAAAGACCGTGGGCCTGTCCCGGGCCATGATAGGGATCCTGACCGATAATTACGACTCGAACTTCCTCCACAGACGTTGAGTTAAGCGCAGCAAAAATATTCTTACCGGGAGGATAAATTTGCTTCTTTTCTCTTTTTTCTTTTCTAAGAAAGTGCCGAAGATCTCCCATGTAGTCTTCCTCAAACACATCTTCTAGTAACTCGAGCCAGGAGCCACCAAGACCAACGCGAGAAGACATTTTTAGCCACTGTTCCTTAATTGTGGAAAAAGCAAAACATCTCTTATAGACGGAGCATTAGTCAAAAACATAATCAGCCGGTCAATTCCGATCCCTTCTCCCGCAGTCGGAGGAAGCCCATACTCGAGCGCTGTTATATAGTCTTGATCAAAGTGCATAGCTTCGTTATCCCCTTCATCCTTCAAACTGGCCTGGAGTCGAAATCTTTCCGCTTGATCAATCGGATCGTTTAACTCAGAAAAACCATTCGCATATTCTCTTCCGCCGATAAACAACTCGAATCGATCCGTAACATTTGAGTTCCCATCTTTCCTCCTTGCCAAGGGTGAGACCTCTGCTGGATACTCGGTTATATAGGTCGGATCGAGTAGTTTCGCTTCAACAGTCGCTTCAAATAACTCCATCTGTAGCTTTCCGACTCCCCAACTTTGCTCACTCCTAATCTTATTTTGAACCAACAAATCCCTAAGAAATGACTCATCATCCACTCTATTTTCATTAACATCGGCAAAGGCACAAATCGCCTCAGCCATCGTTATCTGCTCAGCACCTGAACTAAAGTCGTACTCGCGTCCTTGATATTCGATCCGACTACTTTTGGTAACCGAATAAACAAGTTCTTTTAACAGCTGATCAGTCATCTCTATGAGATCACGATAATCTGAATACGCCTGGTAGCATTCCAGCATTGTGAATTCCGGATTGTGCCTCGTTGACAACCCTTCATTTCGAAAATTCCGGTTTACTTCAAATACTCGTTCAAACCCCCCAACAACTAACTTCTTCAGATACAACTCCGGCGCAATTCGCAAATACAATTCCGTGTCCAATGCATTATGAAACGTACTAAATGGCCTGGCGGTCGCACCGCCAGGGATCGGGTGCATCATTGGTGTTTCAACCTCTAAATAACCGCGTTCCACAAAAAATTTTCTGATCTCATTAATCAAAAACGAACGGGATTGGAAACGTTCCCGCGTTTCTCCATTCATAATCAGATCAAGATATCGTTGTCTATACTTGATTTCTTGGTCTGCCAAACCATGAAATTTCTCAGGCAGCGGCTGCAAGGTCTTATTCAACAAGTGAATTTCATCTGCTGATACTGTCAACTCTCCTTTGTTGGTTCTCATCATCACGCCTTTAACACCAATAATGTCACCTATATCTAGCAGATCTAGGATTCCCTGATATTTTTCTTCTCCTACCTTCTCTTTAGTTAAGTAGCACT
>CAZYHH010000289.1:0-4117 GCA_964647295.1 uncultured Pseudomonadales bacterium | reverse complement strand
GCATTTAAAGGCGACGATGATGAAGGTGTCCGATCCGATCATCTTTGGTCATGGTGTGAGGGCATATTACAAAAAGGCATTTGAAGAACACGCTGATGTTTTTGAACGATTAGGTGTCGATCCGAATAATGGTATTGGCGATGTCTACGAAAAAATCGAACAACTTGATTTGGAGCAAGCACAACAGATTAGGAAGACGCTTGACGCTTGTATGATTGAAGGTCCCGATATGGCTATGGTGAATTCAGATAAGGGTATTTCGAATCTGCATGTGCCTAGTGACATAATTATTGATGCGTCTATGCCTGCCGCTATCAGAGAATCGGGGAAGATGTGGGGTCCGGATGGTGAACTGCATGACATGAATGCGGTTATTCCGGATAGGAGTTACGCTGGTGTGTATCAAGAGGCGATTAAGCATTGCATTGAAAATGGGGCTTTTGATCCATCCACAATGGGGTCAGTGCCTAATGTAGGGTTGATGGCTCAAAAGGCAGAAGAGTATGGTTCGCATGACACGACTTTTGAGGCTCCCTGCGATGGGGCCTTTATTGTAAATAATGGCGAGGGTAATGTTTTTTTTGAGCATTCAGTAAAACAAGGAGACATATGGAGGCTATGTAGGGTCAAAGACGAAGCCGTCAAAGATTGGGTGAAGTTGGCTGTGAATCGAGGTAAGGCAACAGACTGGCCGCTCGTGTTTTGGTTGGATGAATCAAGACCCCATGATTCCAACCTTATTAAGCAAGTTAAAAGCTACTTGTCGGAGCTTGACACGGAGGCATTGGATATGAAGTTTATGAAACCTTCCGATGCCACCAAATTTTCTCTAGAGAGGATGCGATTAGGAAAAGATACTATTTCCGTTACAGGTAACGTGTTGAGAGACTACCTGACCGATTTGTTTCCGATACTGGAGTTAGGGACCAGTGCTAAAATGCTTTCCATTGTTCCACTTATCAACGGTGGAGGTTTGTTTGAGACAGGAGCGGGCGGATCTGCTCCGAAACATGTACAGCAGTTTGAAGAAGAAGGACACCTGCGTTGGGACTCTTTGGGCGAATTTCTGGCGCTAGGGGCTTCTTTGGAGCACCTAGCACAGGTGTTTAATAATGACAAAGCGCAACTTCTTGCGGATACGTTAAATGGGGCCGTGGCGAAGTTTCTTGATACGAATAAGTCTCCTTCTCGAAAGGTCAATGAAATTGATAACCGAGGTAGTCACTTTTACTTAGCGCTTTATTGGTCAGAGGAAATGTCAAAACAGATCCTAGATGCTGAATTGGCGGAAAAATTCAGTGAAATTGAATTCCAACTCAAAAAAAATGAAACGATTATCTGTGAAGAATTATTGGCGGCGCAGGGTGCTTCTGTTAATTTGGGTGGCTATTATTCCCCGGACCCAAGGCTCGCGGAAGCTGCAATGAGGCCTTCTGAGACCTTGAATTTGATTGTGTCTGGCGGCTAGAGGCTAACCCCAGATCCTACGCTCTCACTAGTTTATTCGCTCTCAGGACTGTCAGATTCGTATTGGGCAGGAGGTAGAGTTGCCCGAATGTTATCCGCGTGTAGGCCCTTGGGGCCTTCGATAACATCATATTCGACAGGGTCACCTGCCCTGAGGGTCTTGTACCCGTCCATGTGTATCGCTGAGAAGTGAGCAAACAAATCCTCTCCTCCGTCATCGGGCAGGATAAACCCATACCCTTTAGCGTTGTTAAACCATTTAACGGTTCCTTTAGCCATTAGCTCTCCCTCCCCAAGGATCACTGCCGCTTACTCGACTTTGATCAAAAGTTGACTTTTAGTCAAGTATCTGTTTCGCCTCTGGTATCACCTTTATAGAAGTTTTTCAGGTTGGCGGCTTGATTTTTCATCCTTAGGCACAAGTATTTAATAAGATCAGGCCAAGGATTATCTTGAATTAGAAGTAGAACAGAGAGAAGATTTCGTCGTACAGAAGTATCCGCTAAGAAAGGAGCGGCCATGTTGAAAATTTATAACGCAGACCTGCCTGATATGGACGATGAAGGGGGAGTTCTGACCGAGCTGTCTAAGCCAGAGCTCAAGAGACCTCCCATGTATAAAGTTATTTTGATGAATGATGACTATACGCCGATGGAATTCGTCATTCATATTCTTGAAAATTTTTTCTCTATGGAGCGCGAAAAGGCGACGCAAATCATGTTAAAAGTACATACAGAAGGATCAGCGGTAGTAGGTATATACCCTAGAGACGTCGCGGAAACCAAATCGGAACAAGTAAATATTTATTCACAGGAAAATTCACATCCATTAATGTCTGTAATAGAGATGACGGACTAGTCGCTTAAGAGAAATAAAATATGTTGAGCAAGGATCTAGAAGAAAGTTTGAATATTGCGTTCAAGGAAGCCAGAAGCAAAGGTCACGAATTTATGACGGTCGAGCACCTTCTTTTGGCGCTTCTTAAAAATGATGTGGCTCTGACGGTGCTCGAAAATGTCGGGGCAGATATAGAAAAATTGAAGATAGACCTGGGCGACTTTATCGGCTCCACAACACCTCAAAATAATGCACAGGACTCGGAGAAGGAAACCTCGCCAACCCTTGGTTTCCAGCGTGTGTTACAAAGAGCTGTCTTTCATGTTCAATCATCTGGCAGAAAAGAGGTTACAGGGGCTAACATACTAGTTGCAATTTTTAGTGAACAAGAAAGTCAAGCCGTTTTCTTCCTAAAATCTCAGGATATCGAAAGGATCGATATCGTTAATTATATTTCTCATGGGATAGGTAAAGACGAGGAAGAGGCTATCCCAGGTGCTCAATCGGAACCTAACGAGGATGGTGACCAATCCGATGGAAAAAGTGCACTGGAAAGTTTTGCAACTAATTTGAATGAAGAAGCACGACAGGGTCGAATAGATCCTTTGATTGGCCGTAATTCCGAGTTAGAGAGGGTTATTCAGGTTCTGTGTCGACGGAGAAAAAATAATCCACTGCTTGTTGGTGAATCTGGAGTTGGTAAAACTGCGATAGCCGAAGGTTTAGCAAAGCGGATAATTGATGGTCAAGTTCCAGAAGTTGTTGCAGCAAGTGAAATTTTTCTTCTCGATTTGGGGGCTTTGTTAGCAGGTACAAAATACCGCGGGGATTTCGAAAAGCGGTTCAAAGCCGTCTTAAATGAGCTAAAAGACCATGATGATGCGATTTTGTTTATCGATGAAGTCCACACGATTATTGGGGCAGGTGCGGCTTCGGGCGGTGTAATGGACGCAAGTAACCTGATGAAACCGCTGCTTAGTTCCGGGCAAATCAAGTGTATGGGCTCTACGACTTACCAGGAATATAGAGGTATTTTTGATAAAGATAGAGCGTTATCTAGGCGTTTCCAAAAAATAGACGTAGTAGAGCCCGATATTGAAGATACTTATAAGATTTTAAAAGGCCTCAAACCTCAATATGAAGAACATTATGGCATCCGCTACACCGATAAAGCCTTGAGAAGCGCATCCGAATTAGCAGCCAAGTATATAAACGACCGATTTATGCCTGATAAAGCGATCGATGTAATTGATGAGGTTGGGGCTGCCCAACAATTACAGCCTAAAAACAGACGGAAGAAAAGCATTACGGTCAGCGATGTCGAGCAGGTGATTGCTAAGATAGCGCGTATCCCGTCGACTCAAGTTAATAGCTCTGATAAAGCATCGTTGCGCGATCTAGAGAGTAAACTAAAATTGGTGGTTTTTGGCCAAGATGAAGCGATTGCGCAGCTGTCAAATTCGATCAAGTTATCGCGAGCTGGACTGAAGAGCGGAGAAAAACCGATTGGTTCTTTCCTTTTTGCGGGTCCAACCGGAGTTGGCAAAACCGAAGTATGTAAGCAACTCGCGAATATCATGGGAGTGGAGTTGCTTCGTTATGATATGTCTGAGTATATGGAGAGGCATACGGTTTCTCGTTTGATCGGGGCGCCACCAGGTTATGTGGGTTTTGATCAAGGAGGATTGTTGACCGAAGCGGTGACCAAGCATCCCCATAGTGTAGTGTTGTTAGATGAGGTCGAAAAAGCGCATCCAGAAGTGTTCAATTTGTTACTGCAAGTGATGGATCATGGGACGCTTACCGATAACAA
>CAZYHH010000288.1:0-4131 GCA_964647295.1 uncultured Pseudomonadales bacterium | reverse complement strand
TGGGCCAGCGGTTGGTGACTACCGCCGAGGGGTTCCCACAACCCTTTAAAGCGGTCATGTCGAACGAGTCCTTCGAGTTTCGGATTGATGAATCTGGTGAGTCTACGCTTTACCAAGTGAGCGATGTGGATGTCTCTAATGCTCACGATGCGGGTAAGTCCATCAACATCATCGATAATGCACTGGACAAATTGTCGCTCATGCGTTCTGAGATGGGCGCGGTCGAGGCAAGGCTGAACCAAGTCATTACCAAGCAAATAGGTATTAGTGAACAGACGACGGTCTCCAGATCTCGTCTTGAAGATGCGGACTACGCGTTGGAAGCGGCTAGATTGTCTAAGACTCAGGTTGTTCAGCAGGCTGGCGCCTCGGTCTTGGTGCAAGCTAATGAAGTAACCAGGATGGCGATTGAACTACTAAAACGATAACTGCGTTCTATCCCCGAAACTTTCTAACCTTTCGGGAATTTCTGCTTGAGTATTGTTGGTTGGACTTCTCGCCTAACTTGGGCAAACTTGAACGATTCCTTCCTTTTGTTGAGTTTGTATGAGTGAGACAAATCTACTGACTAAGGAGCATCTGGCCTGGATAGGGCATGAAGGTGCACCTTTTACGATTCAAATCAGTCAGCGAGATATCATCAAGTATTCGGTTGCCACTGAGCAACAACAAGATAAATACCTAGAGGGGATGGAGGCTCCGCCCATGTTTATTTTTAACATTTTTGCTCAGCCAAAGCCGCTCGATCAGTTGCGAGTTGATGGTCTAGCGAGAGGAACCAGCGAAGGACCATCTTTACCCTTAAAGCGAGTGATGGCTGGTGGGAAGAATGTTGAATTTTATAAGGCAATACGACCTGGCGATACTTTGACCGGTGTCAATCGAATAAAGAATATTTATGAAAAGAATGGCGCGCAGGGGCCGTTAATCTTTACTGAACGAGAGCTCGAGGTAACTAACCAAGATGGCTTGCCGGTTTTTACCGAAACAGAAACGAGCATTGCTCGCTAGCTATGAAGATCGACGATTTGACAGTAGGAGACAGTTTGCCCGACCGAAAACACGCGCCCACTAACGTGTCGCTGTTTCTCTATAATGCTGCGGTTTGGAATGCCCATCGTATTCACTATGATGAGCTTTATACAAAGAATGTAGAACGACACCCCGAGATCGTTATTGATGGCCCATTGCAGGGTGATTGGTTGGTACAGTGTGTCGATAATTGGCTCGGCGAAGATGGCGTTGTAGAACAATTTCATTATAGTAATCGCCGGGCTACTTACCTGGGCGACATTTTGGTCTCGGGTGGACATGTGTTAGAGGTCAATGAGGCCGACAAGACCGCGGTCATTGAGCTATGGATAAAAAATGCACAAGGAGAGATCACCTCTCCTGGAGGTGCGACAGTGGTGCTTAACAATTGAGCCTTAGAGAAGTGTAAAACGATGGCGACAAGAACCAGCAATTTTTCGATTATGTCATTTGGGGTCGGGCAGATCCCCGTTTCTATTAAGGGACACCTTTTCGGTAGTGCTATTGTATTTTACTACAATGTGATACTCGGCCTCGAGGCATGGTGGGCCTCCCTAGCGTTAGCGATTTCGTTGGTGATTGACGGGATCACCGACCCTACGTTGGGTTATTTATCTGACTACACACGCTCTCGGTGGGGACGACGTCATCCATATATCTTTCTCAGTTTGATACCGTCGGTGCTTTTCTATTTTTTGTTGCTGACATCTGAAAAAAGCGATTCGCAGATAGCGCTATTCTTACAGCTGCTGGCTTTGACGGTAGGCTTGAGGATTGCTTGGACGTTCTATGAAGTACCTCGACAGGCCTTAGGTGCTGAAATTACTAAAGACTATGATCAGCGTACTCAGCTTCACGGGTTCAACAGTTTTTTTGGGTGGATGGCCGGTGCGTTTGTGGCTGTTGTTTTTGCGGGTATGCTCGGGGACAGCTATCAAAATGCGGCTGCTTATCATGAACTTGCATTGATGGGCTCCCTGGCGATAGCGATAGCGAGCCTCTATTTTGCCCTAGTTACAGCGCGACATATTCCTGAACTTGAAACGCCGCGACAGCCAATGCCTAAAAGCTTGAAAGAGAATTTCAGGGAAATCTTTTCGACATTGAATCATCGCTCCTGGTTGAGTTTGTTTTGGGCAGGAGTCGTATTCAACTTACTGATTGGTTTGACGGTGGGTCTAGAGTTTTACTGGAACGAGTATTTCTGGGAGTGGAAGCCCAGCGATGTCCAATATTTTCCTTTGGTTGCTGCATTAGGAGCGATTGTTATCAGCGCTTTCGCAGGTTCGCTCGCCAAACGTTTCGACAAAAAGCAACTTGCTGTAAAACTGTTTTTTGTTGCGATCGTGATAGGACCACTACTTTTGGTCTTTAGGCTCGTTGACATTCATTTTGGAGTTCAGATAATCCCGCCCAATGGCGAGATTTATGGGCCTCTTTGGTGGGTCATGCTGGTCCACCACTTTTTCGCGGCGGCGATTCCGGTTTTGGCCTTCATACTAGTGGGGTCGATGAACGCGGATGTGGTTGAAGACAGCATGACTCAAACGGGTCGTCGATCCGAAGGTTTGTTTTTTGCGGGTCCCCATTTGATCCAAAAGGCCATTAGCGGACTGGGAGTCATGACCAAGGGAGTGCTTTTGTTGGCGGTTGGTTTTACGGCTTCCAGCACAGAGACGGCCAAAGTTGAAGCGATCGTCGATTTAGCCTTATTAGTAGCAATTATTCAGGTCGTATTGCCTTTTGTTTGTCTATATTTGTTGTCGCGCTATGAGATCACTCGAGACCAACATGAAGGCAATTTGTCAGAATTGGGTTATGACCGTGATTAAACGCGCAGCCTCTGTCCTTTGAGTTGTGTTAAACCCGGTTGTTTTTTATCTAGGATCTAAGCGAATAAAGTAACGCGGTGGAAAGCCAGTTAGGAATCGAAAAAACCCGGGGAGCGGGTTGTCAGCGTCGACCTTGTCGTATTCTGCTCCTGTAACTGTTACGGCTAGATAGTCGTTTGTCGATCCGCCGGATTCAACCGAAATATTGGGGTTTTCCAATGCCTGGTCGTACCATCTTTTGGGCCAGTGATTACGGGCTATATATAAGTTCTCGCCGCTTTTGAGTAGCGACACCACTCGACCCGTTGTTATACCTTCGTCGTTGGTCGTATTGATCGTTACCATCCCTTCTCCTTGAGGTTGGCTATAGCCTAACCACGATTCGAAAATGAAGACGATACCTACATAAACAAGCAATAGGATTACTAAGATTTTTTTCAGGATTTTCATAGTTGTGAACTCTCTTAAGTATTTACATTTATTAGCTAAAAAGACCCAAGCAGGATGAGAAATAGAACCGCAATAAAAAGCAGACACATTCCTAAATAACCCCAGGATTGACTGTCAGTCTTCTGGTTAATCGTTGGAAGAGCTAGCTTGATCGCAATAGAAATAATATTTGCGTACATCAAAGTCAAAATTGAGATGGCCATCGCCGGCCCAATTGATTTCGGTTCGTTTATATTGTGTAAGACGCCGATAAATCCCATGAGAAAGCCAATTAGTCCGGCGTAGGGCAGATAGGTTGCTGTGATTAGAGCAAAAGATCTGTCGGGATAAAATCGGCTCGAAATAAAGATGAGTATCAGACATAAGACGATAAAAACCACAGAGCTCCAATCTACAAAGGGGGCCAAGCTGCTTGATTGAGTCGTCGACAAAACAAGTAATAGTGCCCACAAAGTGACAGCGCCTATTTGATAGGTTTTTTTGGGTTCTGGGGCGCTTAAAATCATGTTTTTGCTGACTAAAAAATTACCCGCGCTTATGATCAGCGTGTAAAAAATCGGGAGCAGGGCCACTGCCGGGGCCTATCTTTTGGGGATCACTCATGTTTTGTAGCATACCCACGAGTCCAATGAGGATTGCGATTAACCCGGCCTGGGCGAGTACGCCGTTAGCGATTTTGAAGTAAAACTTCGAAAAACCTGAGGATAACCAGGCGATAAAAATAGTAAAGCCTACATATTGGAGACTAGGTAGATCGATTAACCAATTTAGCATTTGTGTACCAATTAATTTGGAATATTAGATTTACGGCTTTTAC
>CAZYHH010000287.1:495-4132 GCA_964647295.1 uncultured Pseudomonadales bacterium | reverse complement strand
CCGGAGGTTCAAATCCTCTCACTCCGACCAAGTTTAGTCATGAAGAAGTTTAGTGGAGAACTATAAGTATAATTATTCATTTAATCTCTGAACCACTTTAAACTCTGTTTCAATCACCAGCTCATTATTAAGAGTCTTTTCCCAGAAGAAATTTTAGCGGGACATGGAGGCGCTCTCTCCAGGCTCTTGGGCTGTGGTCAGCTCCCTCGAAACGGCAAGTCATCCAGTCCTCACCCTCGATATATTCCCACTTGCGCATCACCTCATCCATCTTTAACTGATAGGGTACGTAGAGAGCGTCAAAAGTTTCGGTTCCATGATCAAAATAAACTCGGTTGCCGCCAGCGGGGGGCCAATTACCATTGAACCACTCTACCACGATACCATCTGCTATTGCCCAATCCGTGGACAAGCACGCGGCTCCTCCAAAAACTTCTGGATACTCAGCTAACGCATAAGCGGAAATTAAGCCTCCCATGCTGGAGCCAGCAATAAATGTGTCTTCTTTTTCGGTTAAAGTTTGATAATTGTTATCAACAAATGGTTTGAGTTCGTCGACAAGAAATTTCAGATAGTTATCAGAAGATAAAGATTCCCCTCCTTGCTCTACTGCAAAACTCCCTGCCTTCTTTTGCATCTCCTTCCAAGCTTCGACTGTCACAGATTTTTGTGGCATGAACTCAGCTCCTCGAGCTCCTTTAGCCCAATCAGACATCCACACGGCGACCACTATTACAGGCCTGATTTCTCCGGTTTTGGTAAGTCGGTTGATTGCCTTATCTACATCCCAGAACAAATCCATACCTGCTAAGGAAGAATCTTTATGGTGAAACAAAAACTGTCCATCATGCATATAGATCACTGGATATCGAGTATTCGAATTCGAGCTGCAATCTTCTGGTAGCCATACGTCAACAGGACGAGATCGAACGAACTTTGAAGAAATTTCTTTGTGGTGAATAAGAGTACCTTCTAAGGTAGGCAATGGAATTCTAGGAATATCTTGCTTGGCTTGTTCGGTTTTTTTTACGATCTCTTCTCTTGTGAGTGCCACGAATTTAAATCCTTTTACTTTCTCTTCTGATGTTGGTCTATGGTACCCAATGAATTAGATCAGATAAAAACGAAAACATACCCTCGAATGAGAAGTCATTTTAAATCTATTCGCTTTACAAGTTACTCTTTTAACGTCAACAGAAAAAATCTAACCGGGAGTTGGAACGCAAATGCTGATTTCGAATGCACGTTAATGAAAGTAGATACAAGTGCCAACAGGTTATAACAATTTAGCAAAAGCCTAAGTCGTCCCCAGCTGGTCTGAGATAGAGAAAGAACTAAAGCACCTATAATGGACTTCGTCTTAGTCTACTCTTTTCTACCTTAGATAAACACCGAGTCTTGGGGGTTTTTATGGGGGTACAAATATTTTATCATTTAACTAAATAATATACGTATCAGGGGCCTAGTGCGCCTATTAAGGCATTCTCACTCGTACCAAATTAAGGCTCAAAGGAGTTGATAAAAGTACTATTTCGTCTTCTGTCCAGGAACCCTAAAAACATATCCCAGTTGAAGAGGAGGCATCATGTCGCACCAAACAAAATCCCCAGAATTCATCACGCTCGATCAAGCAGCAGAGATGGCCACCGGAACACGAGTGACTTTTGTACCCGGAATCCCCGCCATGTTTTCCGAAGCGCTCAAAAATATCTGTTATGTGAAAGGCGTGCCACTGACCAGGGTGCTGCATCCTCGGATGGGTACCGACGAAGCTACGGGAAGAGATCTGCAAGCAAAACTCTTTGAACTCACAGCACAGACCAGCTTGCCCACAATGCTCCATGGCGACGAACGCCCGCGAAACGTCTGGATAGAACAGCTCGCTCTAGCTGAGCAGATCGGTGCGCCAGGCAGGCTGAAGCTTATTCCCGACAATTTCGAACAACGAGCAGAAGTCTTCGGCTTGTGCGCCATCGTGCTCGCGGAAGACGGTTTGGTCTGGAACATGAGAATCCTTAACGACAGCCCCTTAGGACGAAAGTACGGGTACACCGATGAGGCCAGTACTGCTGCTCCACGCAAGATCGCTGAGGTTATTACTGTGATCGATCAGCGCCTCGAGACTCAAACTCAGCGTGGATCGGGATATCTCGTTGGCGATGAGCTGACCGCCGTCGACATCTACTGGGCGACACTCAGCATGAGCGTGCTTCCACCCCCGCCCGAGATCATGCCTTTAACTCGGCAGAACCAGGGAATGTTAAAGTTCTTCGAAGCGAATTCCCGGATCCCTGAGATTGCCGCGGCTCTCACACAGCGAATCGAAGACCACCAGCGGTTTGTTCTGAGGACCCATTGCGAATGCCCTGCGGTTCTTGGTGGCGACCCCTTGTGATCCTCCAAGCCCGACGATGAAAGATGTGTCTGAATTTCTACCCGGCAAACATGGTCAAATTAACGAGTATTTATTTCTTGTTTCTCGCCAGTCTCTTAACTAGCTAGCTGCGACTTGAACGGGGCGCTTATCTCCGAGCCCGTAAAGATTTACCTGCATACTCGATACAGCATGAACCAGTGCATTAGGAGAGATAGTTTGCTTGCCAGTCCAGATGATATCCGGGAATCGGTCAAAAATTCGTTCGAAAGCCATCCTCAACTGCATCTTAGCAATACGCGAACCCAGGCATTTATGCACGCCATGACCAAACGCTAAATGCTTTTCAACATTATCCCTATGTATATTGAAAGCATCTGGATCAGGAAAAACCTCTGGATCACGATTGGCGGCTCCATACCATAGGACCAACTTCTCATCCTTAGCGATCTTCTGGCCGTTTAGCTCGGTATCCTCGAGCGCGGTTCGACGCATCTGAATAACAGGCGACACCATTCGCAGAGCCTCTTCAGACATATTGGGGATGAGCGAAGGATCGTTCAAAACCATCGCCCTCTGTTCAGGAAATTGAGTCATCAACCTAATGGTTCCAGACAAAGAATTCCTCGAGGTATCGTTACCCGCAAAGATGACAAGAAGCCACGAACCATCCAGAAACTCCTGTGGCAATAACTCTCCATCCAATTTGGATTGCGCGATCGCCGTTAACAAATCTTCACGTGGATTCATACGGCGGTCTGCCATCACACGTTGTCCGTAGCCAAACATATCCTTTAAGACTGGGTTAAAACGAAATGGAAACATTGGCTCAGAAAAAAAAGTCTGCCAGGGGTGAGATATAAATTGCGAAGCCAACTCCAGATGATGCATCCAGACTTTGACTTTGGAGCGGTCCTCCTCATCAACACCCAGCATTTCGCAAAGCGTGTAGAGAGGCAACTCTTCAGAAAACATCTTCACGAAATCGACAACCGGTCCTTTTCTCTCCATCTCGTCAAGCAGCTGATCAATTTTCACCCCGACTTTGTCACGAATCTTCGCAACGTATCCCGGAAAAAAGAATTCGTTTTGCTGTATTCGCATTTCACGATGAAGCGGTTCATCCATATTAATAAGAGAATTAATTGCAGCTAGCATTAACTTTTCGGGGCGCCACTGTTTTTTGTCAGGAATGGCCATGTTGATGCTGCCCCGCTGAGACGAAAAAAGACTATGAGCAAGCTCAACTATTTTTATGTCCTC
>CAZYHH010000287.1:231-485 GCA_964647295.1 uncultured Pseudomonadales bacterium | reverse complement strand
ATCGAGAGACAGACCAAAATCCGGAGAGTTTCTTATCAGCAGACAACCACATTACCGGCGCCTCTTCGCGCATTCTTTTGTATAAATCGAAGGGGTGGCCGTTTGTCCACGCGGAAGGATCCCAAAGCTTAAAACCTTCAATGGTTGTGTACTTGGCTTCGTAGGTCGGCACGAGCTGTCCCGAGTCAATCAAGATATCGTCGCTAATCAATTTCAAACTGGTTCTCCCATTGGCCCCGTTTTTTCAGCGTTGT
>CAZYHH010000287.1:0-221 GCA_964647295.1 uncultured Pseudomonadales bacterium | reverse complement strand
AGAATGCTTCTTATTATAACCCTTAACGTTACTCACTCCGACCGACTAGAGGTTTGAGCAATCTCAAAAGTTCATCGCTTAACTCAAAATAACAAAGGTTTAAAGTGCATATGGATTGAACATAACTACAATCTGTTCTAATAAAAAAGGTACTACATACGAGTCATGAAGAAGCGAAAACTATTGATCACACTAGCGGTTCTGATCTCAATACCAGTATT
>CAZYHH010000286.1:0-4152 GCA_964647295.1 uncultured Pseudomonadales bacterium | reverse complement strand
GACGAAGTTCGAACAGATCAAAGAGGTTGAATTAGCCAAGGACGTGTTTTTAAGTGCGCCGGTGACCTCGCTTGAGCCGGCGATACTAAGAGAAACGCTAAAATCGATCTCCGGCAGGGAAAACCTGATCCGTTCTTTGGTGCAAATGGATGCGCCGGACCACCTAAAATACCGGGTACTGACACAATCCTGGTTTGCCCGTTCGAGTTTGGCAAAGATTGAGAATCAGATCTCAGGGTTGGCTAGTCAGTATGTCGATCGGCTGATTGGTGGGGAAGGTCACTGCGACTTTGTCAAAGAGTTAGCCGTTCCGTTTCCGCTTCACGTAATCATGTCGATTTTGGGCTTTCCGGAAGAAGACGAACGGTTCATGCTGAAACTCACACAAGAATTGTTGGGTCCCGACGACCCGGACAATCACCGCTCATTCGATAGTATGGATCTGATGGAAGTGGTGAATGACTTTGAACGCTATTTTGATAAGTTAGCAAACGATCGTCGCTCGCATCCCACTGATGACTTGGCTAGCGCCATTGCCAATGGGCAAATCGACGGGCAGCCCATGCCGGATTTGGAGACCTACGGCTACTACATTATCGTGGCAACAGCCGGCCACGAGACCACCAGCGCGGCGATCTCAGGTGCCTTGCTCGCGCTCTTACAAAATCCAGATCAGATGGAGTTGATTCGATCGAATCTGGACGAGCATCTGGACGATTTTATCGAGGAGTCGCTTCGATGGGTCTCTCCGGTCCGTCACTTTGTGCGTACTCCGATAAAGGATTATCAGTTGGGCGACCAACTGATTCAGAAAGGAGAGTCGGTCGCGCTCTGGTATCCATCTGGTAACCGCGATGAGTCGACGTTCGAACGGTCCGGTGTGTTTGATATCAAGCGCGAGAACAAGCGTCACGTTGCCTTCGGACATGGTAGCCATCTGTGTCTGGGTCAGCACCTGGCTCGTATGGAGATGCGCGCGTTATTTCGTGAATTGCTTTCTCGGGTCGAGCACATACAAGTGAATGGCGAAATCCGATACACACAAACCGCTTTTGTGGGAGGTTTGAAAACCATGCCCCTTTCTTGTTTTTGACGCAGATTAATCTCAAACACTCAATATTTAAACCACAATGCGTATCCTTGTCATCCGCTGGTCAGGGATCCGTGCTTGTGATTAACGGGTCTTAGAGAGCAAGACCTGGTACGCGCTGGTGTCGATCTGCCAGCCTTTCTTGAGCATGTACTCGATGACGGTTTTGCCCTTGCCGCCGCCGGGCAGGTCGCAGTCATCGATCAGAACGACGCTGTCTACGCCGAGCTGCTCTTCGATGGCGCGAAACTCGTTGAAGTGGTGGGTTTGACTCGCGACCTGTATTGATTCGTCGTGTTTGTCGTAGTCGTAGCTGTCCAAATATAAAAAATCCACCGGTTCGCTAAAATTCTCAAGAAACTGAACGGAGTCGCCGGTCACGAGTTTGACCTGGTCGGATAAATTGAGTTCATCAACTGCCTCTCGGGCACCTGCGATGCTCTCCGGGCTGATGTCGACTGAGTAGAGTGAACATTGATTCGCCTTGGCCCAGAGCCCAAAGACCGCAGTCGACGCGCCATCCGATTTGCTGTTTCGAAGTCCGTAGCGCGCGACTCCGGTCTCAATCAGGCACCGGGCGTTTCGCTCGTTGAGGAGCTCAATAGCTCGCTTAAAGGTTTTCTGGCGTTTGCCGAAGTTGTATTCGTTGGAAAGTAGTGGTTCGAGCGTCTTCCACTGAGATTTTCGATAGACCACATAGGCGACTGCCCAAATCGAGATAAAAACTGTCACGAGGAAGGGAAGGCTTACGGTCATGATTACTTCTGTTGTGCCTTCTATGCGTTGATTTGAATTGGGGTAGTCTAAGCTGTTTTGCTGCAGAATTCGATGAGTCACTGCTGTTTAGACGTTTTTATCTTGCCAGTTCATGGTAAACACCTCGCCAAGCGCCTCTCGTTGGTGACGGTAGGGATCTTTGAGAAGGGTCAGCGTCTCGTTGATCGACACGGTATGGCGATGTCGAGATTCGTATTCGGGCCAATCGAACCCATCGATGGACGGATCTCCTTTTCGTGCGAAGTTTACCCAGGCCTTACGCATGATCGAGCCGACCTCTTCGGAGGATTTAAATCCAGCGATGCCGGGGAAGGCCATCCCGTTGCCGAATACGGCTAGGTCCAGCGCGTGCGTCGCCCCAAGGAGTTGAGACTCCCAAGTAAAAAGGTACATGAAGGTCCTGGCGCTACTGAACTGACTGTGGCCTTCGGCGATCCGGATCGACGGGAAACGAAACCAGGCATCTCCGATGAGTGCGGCTTTGGCGTCATCTTCGTCGAGCCCAGGCCTGGCTGTCCGGTAGGCCTTTATCAGGTCTGCTTGGTTCGTATTGCCCGCTTTGATTAGTGTCTCTGCGCGCTGACCGAACGGTGAATTCTCCAGATCGATACCGAGTGCGGTGAATAGTTTGGCCTCATCACGGCAGGTCCCGATCAGATAATCCAGTTCTAGACCGATCCCCTGATGAGGTGCATCCACCGGGTGTACGGGCATGGACTCGCCGATAACCGGTAAATAGGTTTGTGGCCGCCCTAACTCGGGTATTTGCAGCATGTCATAGATGTTAGGGAATTCTGACCAGTGAAGCTCCCGCAGGGATTCGAGATCCCCCGGCTCAATACCCAGTTTTTCTAGCGCGATCCGGGTGAGCTGGTTTGCTGTGTCCGGACGCTGCGCCGCGTGGCCACCGCTTTGCGGGATGACCCGGTGCAACAAGCCTTTCGACTCGGTGGTCGCGACCACCGCTTGTGTGGTTGCGCCTCCGCCCGACTCGCCGAACAGCGTGACGTTGCTTGGATCTCCGCCAAAGGACTCGATATTTTCCTGGACCCACCGCAGTACTTCGATCTGATCGAGTATTCCCAAGTTGCCAGGACCGATCCCTTCGCCAAAAAGCTCGGGTAAATACAGATAACCTTCGGCGCCCAGTCGGCGGTTGTTGGTCACCAGCACCACGCCTTCTTTGGCAAAATGAGTGCCGTCGTAGACAGAGCTGGCGCCGGTCCCCGAAATCTGCCCGCCACCGTGAGCCCAGACCATAACTGGAAGTCCCTTAGCCCCAGGGTCGGGGGTCCATAAGTTGAGGTTTAGGCAGTCTTCGCCTTCCTGAAACGAGTCTATTCCCACCCCTTGGCCAGTCTGGGGACAGATGAGGCCGTAACGATTTGCGTTGAATATTCCTTCCCACGGTCTTCGCGAGACCGGTGCGACAAATCGATTCTGTCCAAAAGGCACCTCTGCGTAGGGGATCCCTAGGAACCGGTGCACACCGTTGAAAATCTGGCCTTGTACTTGTCCCTTGGGCAATTTAAGGACCGGCCCGGTTATGGGCTCTTCGTTAGCGCAGCCCATCAGCGAGCTTGCCAGTAGTGAGGCGGAGATGGTGCCTAAGAATTCACGTCGTCGCATTACCTTTGCTTCCATCGATGTTAATGCAGCGAGTGTAATAGGAAATGCCAGAGAGATCAGTAATCTGATTTGGTAATCCAATAAAGCTGCGGTCGATTCGATACAATGCAGGCATGGAACGACGATAACACATGCTTCAGGTACAGCAGTTAAAATTTCAGCACGATGAAGAAGCCCTTCTTTCGGACATCGATTTTGTGGTTTACCCCGGCCAACGCATGGCCGTGGTGGGTCGTAATGGGGTGGGGAAGAGCACTCTCTTTAATCTGTTGCTAGGACTTCTGTCGCCGAGTCTCGGCGAGATCACCTATCCGAAGGAGTGGCAGGTCGGCCACATGGCCCAGGAAACCGAAGAAAGTGAGCGACCGGCCCTGGAATACGTGATCGACGGGCACCAAGCGCTGCGGCAGGTCGAAGCAAAGATCGAAAATACTGAAGAGGCGAATCAGTTGGCGACCTTACATGTGCAATATGAAGACCTCGGCGGATACGAATCCCAAGCAAGGGCTGGTGAGATTCTCTATGGATTAGGGTTTAGCCAGGAGGATATGAATCAGCCTTACCGCGAGTTTTCGGGCGGTTGGCGAATTCGCCTCAATCTAGCTCAGGCGCTTATGGCGCCCACTGATCTATTGCTACTAGATGAGCCCACCAAC
>CAZYHH010000285.1:0-4172 GCA_964647295.1 uncultured Pseudomonadales bacterium | reverse complement strand
GTTCGCCGCCAGCAATGGGCACAGGTATTATTTAGGCCAACCATGTTCCTTCATTGATAAGCTCTGGTGAAGTTCCACAAGCTTCCTCCTCCCAGAAAGCCCTTACCTCTTCATCAAGAACAAACGACCTCAATTGCCAAGTCCCGTCGCCTTGGCTTCTCTCTCAAGGATCGTAGCAACATGAGGTTGCGCCTTCACTCGCGAAATCAATCCTGCAAGCGACGGCCAGCGTGAACGATCAACCTCGTAGCCAGCATAGGAAGCATTGATAAACGGACTTACGATACTGAGGTCGGCCATGCCGAATTCACCGAACCTGAACCTTTCAGCAGGGATCTGGCTTTCCAGGTAGTCCAGCATCGGCGGTAAGCGGTGTTCGATAATCTTCGAAACCAACTCCTCGTCGGGTTCTTCCTTGAAGGCAAAGGGCCGCATGAGGCGCTGAAAGAAGATTCCGGTTGCGAGTTCGGTAATCTGGTTTCCGCACAGTTCTTCGTACCAGTCAGCCATCGCATTGTCCGCGTTGTCTTGAGGGTAAAGTGCAGGTTCCGGGTAGGCCTTTTCCAAATATCTGCAGATGACTTTGGAGTCACCGAGTGTCAGATCACCGTCGACAAGCGTCGGCACCTTGGCGAGCGGGTTGATCTTCAAGTATGCCTCGTCTTCAGAAAACGGCATCTGCCCGATGATTTCGTAGGGAATGCTCTTGAATTCGAGGGCGATGAACACTTTTCGCACAAAAGGCGACCCGTGTACGCCATAAATCTTTATCACCTCAAGGTCTCCTTGAATCGGCAAAACGAGCGTGGGTTTTCTATCATTCTGTTAGCCATGTTGTGTTCACACGTTACTGCTTTCTTCCTCTGCGGGGCACCGGGCCCGTGCCTCGCAGCCTGATGTTCTGGCTACCACCGACCAGCGAGAAATGATCCCCCTCGTCGAGTCCCGCATAGGCCTGCGCGTTGGAGAAAAAAGCCAAACCCTCGATCGGCAGAGGTTTATAGAGACAATCGTCACCCATGAAACTCAGGATCAGGGTATTCCTCTCCGGGTGCAGCCCGTCGACCGGTGCGTTGCCGTGCACCGCGGCGAGGTGGAAGGCGACCGCGTCCCCAGGATCCAAGTCCCACGACAGGATGTCGTGTTCCCCGGGGTTCGCGAGATAGTCAGGAATGCGCGGCATCGCACGCAACTCCTCCTCACTGTCGAACATGGGGGTCGTAGGACTTATCCCAGCAGCTTCGGGACTCGCCGGGTCGACGAAGAAAACCTTATTTGGGTTGAACAAGGGACCCCGATGCGAGCGGCTCACGACCTGAAGACAGTACTCCTTCTTCGTAGGCTCGAACGGAATCCATAATCGGAGCAAGTGCTGACCGGAGAATGGGGCAAATGCGGCGTCTTGGTGAAATGCCGAACTCCGCCCCGCTCCCCCACTTTTGTGAAATACCTCGTACCCAAAAAACCAGATATTTTGGTTGTCCGGACCGAAGAACGCTTGCACTTTGTGCCGGATGCTCGGGCAGGCCTCGAAGAACGCCTCGGCATGTGGACGATAGCCCTTTGCTTGGCCAACATCGTTATAGTAGCTATCCGCTTCGCCCTCGTGAAACGTCCTGGCCACGCTGCTCGGGTTCGCCAGGATCCAGTCGTAAAAAACTCTACACGCCTCGAGTTCCACAGGACTCAGCAACTGTGGGACCCGAACACCTCCGGTCTCTCGCCATTCCGTCGCAAGCGTCCCCTCCACCGTGGGCGATATGTCAGACTGCATGGAGCCTCCTATGTCTAACCGCTCCAATTCTTTGGAGCCAAGGGCTTAACGTCCGCCCTACAAATTTGAATCGCTACGTAACCAAACGCACGCTCGAGAATAGTAATCTTAACAGGGATATTCAGCCAGAATTCTGAAGATCGAAGCAGATCGGATGGCTGCTAACAGCGATGAAATGCCCGTCACATAATGCCATCACTTCGTTCGTCAATCTCACCGCACTCCAAAAATTCCGCCAACCACCACTGCCTGCACTTCGCGACCCTGACCAATCAACAATTCCTACCTCGCTACCATCAGGTTTCGGGCGGTTATTCTTCTTATGCCTGGGCGATTTATTTATTGCGAACGAGCGCGCTCTGCGAGCTTACCGCACCGTGTAGGTTGAAGCGTATCAACAGCTGAGCTACACATGCCTGCGATGGAGACTCAAAACTCTAAGGCTCCCGTGGCATATATGAAGTATTGCAGCAGCCATAGGCCTTAGTTATCAGCTCTCGAATGATTCAGGCCCATGACTGGAGTGCGTACTACTTCCGATCTCTGGTTTGTTGCCCCATTGCACCATGTTCCAAGCAAGAAACCGCACCAAAGGAAGAGACAATATATATCGATCAAGCGCCGCAAGAGGCTTGAACCACCAGCCAATGGTGTCATCTGTCTCCTTTAGAATACGCTTCCAGTACCGTGTTTGATTCACATCATAACGGTTGAACAAGAAGTACTTGAGAAACAGAGCCAATGTGAAAAACCAAAATTCCTTGTGCTGAAGATTCGGAAAGTACTTTCTGGCCTCTTTCAGATCGGCATAACCAAGGGGAGCCTCATCCTCCGTTCTAACTTCAGTGGCCTTCATCCTGTACACTTCAATAATGGGATTGTACTTCAGTGGATCCCAAGCAATGAACAAGCCTCCTGGCTTGAGAATTCGATAGATACCTCGATAAAACTGATCCTTATCCTGGATATGATGAATGAGGTTTCCAGCGTAAGCGACATCATACGAGCTCTCCGGCAGTTCAATCGATTCTGCCGCGCAGGCAAACCCTTCCAAAGAAAGGCCTAGCTCCTCAGCATTGCGCTTCGCAAATTTAACCATTTCAGGAGAGAGGTCTATGGCTGTAACGTGAGCTCCCTGTTTGGCAAAATAGATAGATGCTTCTCCCAAACCGCACCCAATATCGGCGATTCTCTTGCCCTTGATATTGCCAATTACATCGAGGATATGCTTATGTTCAGGGGCAGTAATCGCCTCAAAAGCTGAATCAATGTCAACCTCTTCAAGTTTGGTATTTTGCGCCCAATCATCATGAAACGCAGACTCCCGCTCATGGAGTCGTGATTCAGTTTCTTCTTTCATCCCCCCCCCAATCAAGGTCCGAAACACCAAACTTCCATCACGTCACTCTAGGTTAATGACTTTCATCCCCTGAGCCACACATGCCTGAGATGCGGTTCAAGATTCTAAGGTTCCCGTGGTATATATGAAGTATTGCAGCAGTCTTAGGCCAAAGTGCTGAACGTATGGAACCCGGTAGATGAACAATTTATTAGAACAACAGACGAATATTGGAAAGCTATAAAATTAAATCGCTCTGGACGTCTTTAAAATTGGCTCCGCCTGCTGGGCTCGAACCAGCGACCCGCTGATTAACAGTCAGCTGCTCTACCAACTGAGCTAAGGCGGAGTAGTCGTTGCATCCCGATTACCCAGGAGTCTAGATGACATCGAGCAAGCAGGATCTTCGTACTTCAACCGGTGATACCGGATGAAGCACGCCATTGTAGAGCCGATTAATGCATTTGCAACTGGCCTGTCTGACAGCGTTTGATTGCCTGACAAGGACCCCTTGGTCTCGGTTAGAAGAAGCGCTGCATCAACCGGACTTACACTGGCTGCCTTACGTCCCACCGAGGACGCCACTATTTAACAGCGCTTCAATCTCCGTGGCATTGAATCCTGCTTCGTCCAGCAAAGCTCGCCCATGTTCTCCCAGCGCCGCCGCCCGTTGCCGAGTGTTCGTGGGCGTCGCCTCGAACAGTGCAGCCGCACGCGGCTGGCGGACCCTGCCCAACCCAGGTTGATCGTACTCAGTCAAGATCTCGTTCACCTGTACCTGCTCCTGCTGAATTACCTCGGGACGGCTTAATACCGGTGCACTGGGTACTTCACATTCATCAAGTTTTTTTAGCCAATACTCAGATGTATTTGTCCGCAGTACGTCTGCTGTCATCTCAAGGCGCAGCTTGGCATTCATTCCTCTGGCGCGCGGGCTGGCAAAACGTTCGTCTGTGAGCCAGGCCTCTTTGTCCAGCGCCTGACACATGCCCTTCCATTCCGCATCGGAAACCGCACCTGCCGTGATATATCCATCTGAAGTTTCGTATATGAGGTCTT
>CAZYHH010000284.1:0-4191 GCA_964647295.1 uncultured Pseudomonadales bacterium | reverse complement strand
CAAATCGGGTATAGCCCGACTTTTCAGCATAAATAAGAGAAAAAGGGCAAAGCCCGCCAGAACCATCAGTGAAACGTTTTCAAAGTAAGGAAAAGTCAGATTTTCCATAGTCAATTACACCCAAGTCATTTCCCATTGATCTTGACTAGTAAGTTAGCAGAAATCGATGGAAAAAAAATACTGAGGCTTCTCATATAAGTGCTATATCGATTGCGCTATCGCGTAAATTGGGTTTGCGCATAAACTCACCAAAAACAGTAAGGTGATTGATGGTCTAACCTACAAATTGGAGGTATTGGAGAAATGGTCATCAATCATTTGACTTTTACTAACAAGAGTAGCTTTGAAGGCCGGTGTCGCTAGGCTTCGATTACCGTATTTTTCTTCCAACAACCGGAACATTTGGCTCAGGTCGTGTTACGGTCTAAATAGAACTGAAGACCAACAGGGGCCTATGATGAGTCGAATTAATAAGATTATTTTTGCTCTTGGCGTACTAGCTCTGTGTTATCTGGGGATTTCGCCGTACTTGACGTTAATAAGTTTAAAAGATGCGGTAGACGAAAGAGATGGGGAAGCGATCGCAGAACAAATAGATTTCCAATCTGTTCGTGAAAACCTCAAGAATCAGCTTAACTTTATCATTGCAGAGAAGACGGTGAAGTCTAATGAACAAAGTGTCTTTGCGGCTGCAGGGGCGGCTCTTGCAACGACTTTAGTTGATGGGATGGTGGATAAATTTGTTACACCGTCTGGATTGATTGGAATAATGGCTCAGGGTGATTCAAATATGGGTCTCATAGAGGATTCTGTGAGAGCCGGTCAAGCCGCGATCGAAAATTCAACGTTATCTTATGAGGACTGGGATAAATTTTCCGTCACTTTTATGGGTAATACAGGAGAGGTTGAGCTGATTCTACGTCGTCGTGGTTTCGGATGGAAAATTACTGAGATTCGTTTGCCCCTGGATATTTAAGGACAAATATCGAATTCTACTTAGGTAATCGCTTATTTAGTCAGCCGTTCTCATTGTTTTGAATTTTTGTAAATCGAACTGACCTCAGGTAGACCGAGAGCGCAGTATTGAGCTAAATTTCAAATGTCTTGTTAAATTGATTAGACATCTCACTAATTCAATAAAAAGGAAAATTAAATGAAAGTTATAATCACCGGCTTATCGTTAATCTTGTTCTCTACGTTTGCTTTGGCGGGCGGGCATACGGCTATTGAGCTACCTTCAGAATCCTTCACAGTGAAAGGAAAGATGCTGAATGTAGAGCTTACCGACCAGGGTGGCGTGGTCACAGTATCAGGAATTGCCGGAAAGTACGGACGTGTTTTTATTACTTATAATATGCAGCTTAATCCGAATTCCTCATCGCAAGGATCTTTTACAGGTAGAGGGATTGGTATAGATGATGACGGTAATCGTGAGGCTGCCAGTCGGCAAGGGGTTTGGAAGCGCGAGGGGACAAAATTCACTATGCTGTCTCTTGATGATTTAACGGACGGCACTCAGAATTTATGTAAATCGATTCTTGATGTGGCTTCTGAAGAATTTGAGATGACCTTTTATCCGATGCCTTAGTATCTAGAGGATCTTGGGGCTGGCGAAAAACCTGCTTCAAGATCGACTCTCTAATTTTTAAGAGGACCGCTCGTGGTAGAAAACCTTGATGTGTTGCTCTCCGTTGCGGAGATTTCGGTGGCCTTTGCTGGTTTCGCGGGCATTATCACGGCTGTGGCTGGCAGAAGTGATGGGAGCTGGGATCCTGGTAATCTAACGCGGTTTCGATTGATGATAACCAGTAGTCTTTCTGCGACGGTGATGTCTTTGATGCCTTATGTTTTTCTTTTGAACTCTGATCAGGTCAACTGGAACTGGAGTGTCGGCATATTAGGGGTTTTCATGCTCTTTTCTTCCACAATGTGGATTCGATCTTTTGTGCTCGGTAGGAAAAACCTGAATAATTACGTTTCTTTTGGGATATCACTTATGGCGGTGTCGGCCACTTTAGCACAGCTTGTCGCTTTGACCGGTTTTGTTGTCGCGGATCTTGGCATCTATTTTTTAGGGGTTTTCTGTCTGTTTATCCAGTCGTGTATCGCTTTTTTTAGGCTGGTCACTGAAGCCATTCTGCGGCCAGGTAGCTCTGACTGAGTCCGCTTAATGAGATTTCGCGACATGACCGAAGAAGAGATTTTAAGGATCGTCGAACCGATGATGGATAATTGTTTGGAAGGTTCAAACGAGGCAGACCATGCGAAACATGTGCGAGACTTTACCGACAGATTGAAAAATGTTGTGACCCCTGAAAACCTAAAATCTCAATTGTCTTATAGACCACACGGGTTTTTCACCAGCAGAGAATTTGTCTGCTTATTCCGAAAGAAAAATAATGTTGGAATCGTATGGCGACAATTTCTTTCTACGACCGATGACGAATTTGTTAATCATGCGATTTTTGTTGAACTCGAGAATGAAATCTTCATCGATCACTGTTTGATTTGTTAGAGGCGATATGAGTTTGAGATTTCTCACATTTTTTCTGATTTTGCTTTCCATGGATTCAATTGCGGCAACCAAATTAGCGATCCTCGGTTCTGGAACTCCTAATCCCGATCCCGAAAGAAGCGGGTCCGCCTACGCGGTAATCACAAACGGAAAAGCTTATCTGGTGGATTTTGGTCCTGGGGTGGTTAGAAGTGCTGCTGCTTTATCGCCTTCTTGGGGGGGTGACATCGAGGCATTGGAAGTAGAGAACCTATCTTATGCGTTTCTCACTCATATACATTCTGATCATTCGGCCGGGCTAAGTGATCTGGTATTGTCGCCTTGGGTGCTTCGTAGAGACGAGCGTTTGAAGCTGTTTGGCCCAAAGGGTTTGAAAGAGATGGCCGATCACATCACTGAAGCCTACAAGTTAGACATCGATTATCGATTAAACGGGTCTCAACCTTCCAATCCCAAAGGTTATCAAACCGAGGTTACCGAAATCTTTGATGGGTTCGTCTACAAAGACGATAATGTCCGGGTTGAAGCCTTTAAGATTAACCACGGTGAGCTAGAAAACTCTTTTGGTTTTGTCTTTGTCACTTCTGACAAGAAGATCGTGTTTTCGGGTGATACCGCTTACAGCGAAAGGCTTATCGAAAAGGCGGCGGATGCCGATATTTTGGTTCACGAGGTTTATGCTGAAGAAACCTTTCAACAAAAGACCAAGGATTGGCAGGTCTACCATAAGGCGCATCATACTTCGTCCATCGATGTCGGAAAAATAGCGAATAAGAGCCAGCCCAAAAAACTGGTCCTTTCCCATATTTTATTTTGGGGTGCTGAAGAAGAATCCATACTCAGGGATGTTAAGAAAAATTTTGATGGGAAGGTTATATTTGCGGAAGATCTAATGGTTGTAGATTAACTTTTGGATCTCTATTGAGATGGCGATTGTTTACTCCGGAGGCTAGTGCGCACAGAGATACAATCCAGGCGGCTTTTCGAGTATGGTTTGTCTTCCTTTCGCGTAATCCGCAGCGACTTCAGCTTTCATCTCTTTAAGTTTTGAACGATCTAGCCAGAGACCATTTAGCACCACACCAACAATATTTCGGTAGTGTTTTATGTCTTCTAGCGGATTGTCCTTTAAAAGAACCAAATCTGCTCGGGCCCCTTCGATAACTTCGCCCCATTTACCTTGCTCATCTATTGAGTGGGCCGGGCCTATAGTCGCTGCGCGAATTGTTTCGTAGGTTGGGACCCCAGCTTTGACGAATAAACCCATCTCGGTGTGAACTGATAGTCCATCGAAGACGAAAGGATTGGGCGTATCGGTACCGATCAACAATTTTACGCCGGCATCACTCAGCTTCTTGAGGCGTTCCATGTTGAGATGGTCTAATGCTCGTTGCCCAGCTAACTGTTTTTCGGACATCCAACTGACTCGAATATCTTTCGCTGGATCCCAGGTATTTAAAATCAATGGTGTGACATAGGCGATCTTCGATTTTCTTAGTGCCCGTTTCTTAGCCTTGTGGCTCTTCATTAGCCCCTTAAATATGCTTAGAGTGGGGACTACCCAGGTGTTGGACTTAGACACCTCATCAGCTAAAGCTAATAATTTTTTTGAATCAAAAACCTCTTCAGGAGAAAGGACTCCGTTTTTAATATCTAGGCCGATTTGGGCTCTTTGG
>CAZYHH010000283.1:0-4268 GCA_964647295.1 uncultured Pseudomonadales bacterium | reverse complement strand
GTCTGTCGAGTGATGAACTAGCTCCAATCCCAACACCTACCGCCTCTTTGGCCCGAGGAGGCGTTACGTTGAGCGCTAAGAACAACGTCAGTATTAAATTTACTCCTGTCCAAAGCCCCAAAGCCTGCAAACTCTGATCCATCATCACGAATATCTCCAATATTTTTGATCAGTGAGTATGCAATCACAAAACTTCGCTAAAATCGAAATTTTAAGGTCACGCACTAAAAACTCCAGAGCTGGCCAATTGCAAACCCAAACGCCTAACAAGATCTCTCTCTATGCTTAATAGGCTTTTTGATGTATATTTAATATTGCTGAGCTGGCCGTGTTTTTATAAACATTATCAATGACTTAGCGTTCATGGGGACAACCTTTTTGAAGCTTAGATTATTCGTATTCTAGGTTTTTGGTTTCTATACCTTGCGTGGTAGTAGAGTAGAAGGCTTTTTCGAAAGCTGAATGTGGATTGAAGAGGACTTAGAGAAGAATAAATTCTTCGTACTTATTACTAAATGATTAAGCGACTATTTAAAAAAGGACTACCAGACAAAACCGGTTTATATGATCCGGCCTTCGAAAAAGATAGCTGTGGTATTGGGTTTGTGTGTGATATCAAAGGCCGCCCGAGTAACGCCATTATAGAAGATGCCTACAACATGAACTGTTGTATGGAACATCGCGGTGGTGTGGGTTATGAAAAAAATACCGGTGATGGTGCCGGGATCCTAACTGGGCTACCACACAAATTATTCAGCGAATTCGCAAATAGCGCATTCGGTAAGACACTTACCGCAGAAAATTATGGAGTAGGGGTTATTTTTCTTCCTAACGATGAAGAAGAACGTGCCCGAGCTAAACTGGCTTTTGAAGAAGCGGTTCATTCGAAAGGTCAAACGTTGCTGGGTTGGCGCGAAGTCCCTTCTGATCCAGACAACGCTGATTTAGGAAACGCTGCGAGAGCAGCGATGCCTTTCATTGAGCAACTATTTATCGAAGCGTCATCCAATCTCACCGATCGAGAATTTGAACAGACCCTTTATCAAATTAGAAAAAATGCAATAAATCGAATCAACTCCGGTCAGGCTGGGGATTTTACCGAAAAGACATACGCTTGTTCTCTCTCTTCTAAAATTATCGTCTATAAAGGGATGCTAACACCTGAACAGCTCTTCAAATTCTATCCAGATTTGAGAGACAATAATTATGAATCTCACCTCGCCATGGTGCACTCACGTTTCAGCACAAATACATTCCCCTCATGGGATAGAGCTCAACCCAATCGATTCATGAGCCACAATGGGGAAATTAACACCTTACTGGGCAACATTAATGCCATGAACGCGAGACAAGGTGTGATCTCGAGCTCCATCTTTAAAGAAGAGCTGAAAGAGATATTCCCAATCATAGAGCCTGACTGTTCGGACTCCGGCAATTTCGACAATGTACTCGAATTTTTGCTTATGAACGGCAAGAAACTCCACGAATCGATACTAATGATGATTCCAGAAGCCTGGCAACAACACAAAACGATGGAAGATGGGCTGAAGTCCTTCTACGAATACAATTCTTGTTCGATGGAACCCTGGGATGGTCCCGCTTCAATAGCTTTTACTGATGGCGACTATATTGGTGCTGTACTAGATAGAAATGGGCTACGTCCCTCACGCTACTACATTACTGATGACGACAGATGCATCATGGCATCAGAAGTTGGGGTAGTAAAAATTGACCCTTCGAAAATCGTCTCTAAAGGTAGGTTGCAACCAGGCAAGATTTTCCTAATCGACTTTGAAGCAGGAAGAATGATCCCGGACTCGGAACTCAAAACTGAATTAAGCAAAGAGCAACCCTATAGGAAATGGCTTGATCAAGAAAAAATAGAGCTGATCGACCTGAAACAGATAGAAGGCATCAGATTAAACGCGACAGAGCTAGTTCCCAAGATGAAATCATTCGGCTACACCCAAGAAACTATGCAGTTCATGCTGCAACCCATGGTAACCGAACTAAGAGATCCGCTCGGATAAATGGGTAATGATGCGGCTCTGGCCTTCATGTCGAAAAAACCTCGTATGATTTACGACTACTTCAAACAGCGTTTTGCGCAGGTTACAAATCCTCCAATCGACTCTATTAGAGAAGAAGTAATTATGGCTCTGGAATGCTTTGTCGGACCGGAGCAAAACCTTCTAGAGGCCAAGCCAAAAAACGCAAACCGACTCAAGATCGCTCATCCAATTTTGTCGAATCATGAGCTTGCGACTCTTAAAGCAATTGACCATCAAGGTTGGCGCTCAAAAACAATCGATATTACCTATCCAAAATCAGACTCTACCGACAATCTAAAAGCAGCATTAGAGCAAATTAACGAAGAAGCGCTCGAGGCTATCAAAGATGGTTTTAGCTTACTTATATTGTCTGATAGGGCCATAGGCCCAAAGAATCTCGCTATAAGCACGTTGCTAGCAACCGGGAGTGTCCACCACTGCCTTGTTAAAGCACATGCGCGCACTAAAATTGGACTTATCGTGGAATCCGGAGAGGCAAGAGAAGTTCATCATCACTGCCTATTGACTGGCTATGGTGCAGACGCGATCAACCCTTATCTTGCGTTTGAAGCTCTTTGGGATCGATGGTCCAACGGGGTTTTCCCAGGCATCAATACCGATGAAGAGATCGTCGAAAATTACAAAAAAGCCGTCGGCAAGGGCATGCTTAAAGTAATGGCAAAAATGGGTATATCGACATTGCATTCTTACAAGGGAGCACAGATTTTTGAGGCTGTGGGCTTATCGAAAGAAGTCATTGATCAATGTTTTGCGGGAACGGCTAGTCGGATAGAAGGCGCAGATTTCAGTGTTCTTTCAGAGGAATCAAATAAAAGACACTCAAAGGGTTATCCAAAGCTCATTAGCTCTGAGAACAATAGGTTGACCAACCCCGGTGATTTTCACTGGAGACGAAATGGAGACACCCACATGTGGGATCCCTCGACCATATCAAGCCTGCAACTAGCCGCAAGAGAAAATAACGAAGAAGCTTATTGGCAGTTCTCGAAGCAAACAAACGAACAGAACAACCGAAACGCTTGCATTAGAGGGCTACTGAAATTCAAAACGGTAGATGAGACTGTCCCTTTAGAGGAGGTAGAACAGGAAAAAGACATTCTGATCCGGTTTGCGACTGGAGCCATGAGCTTTGGTTCAATTAGCGCTGAAGCCCATGAGTCACTCGCAGTTGCGATGAATCGAATCGGAGGTAAATCAAATACTGGTGAAGGTGGTGAGGATCCAAACCGTTTCATTCCGCTAAAAAATGGAGACTCAAAAAGATCCGCGATTAAACAAGTAGCCAGCGGGCGCTTTGGCGTGACAATTGATTACCTGAGTAATGCCGACGAACTACAAATTAAAATAATTCAAGGCGCCAAGCCAGGGGAGGGCGGTGAGCTACCTGGCGGGAAAGTGGATGATTATATCGCAAAGATACGAAATTCGACGCCTGGCGTGGGTCTTATAAGCCCCCCACCACATCACGATATCTATTCGATAGAAGATATCGCTCAACTAATCCACGATTTAAAAAATGCAAACCCCGAAGCCCGTATAAGCGTCAAACTAGGCTCAGAAGTCGGGGTAGGTACCGTCGCGGCAGGCGTCACAAAGGCCAGAGCAGATCATATTGTCATTGCCGGCGACTCTGGTGGTACTGGTGCTTCTCCATTAACATCTATTAAACATGCTGGCATTCCATGGGAAATAGGAGTCGCCGAAACGCATCAAACCTTGGTACTAAATAATTTACGCTCTCGCGTCGTTCTTCAAACAGATGGTCAAATCAAAACCGGCAGAGATGTAGCCATGGCCGCTATTTTAGGTGCCGAAGAATTTGGTTTTGCGACGGCGCCTTTGATTGCGTTGGGTTGCATCATGATGCGAAAGTGCCATCTAAATACGTGCCCTGTAGGTATCGCCACACAAGATCCTGCACTCAGGGAGAAGTTCAATGGCTCCCCTGATCACGTTATCAATTACCTCTTTATGGTCGCAAAGGAGCTCAGGCAAGTCATGGCTTCTCTTGGCATTAAGACAGTAGATGAGTTAATTGGTCGGATTGATCTATTAGAGATAGACGATGCAGTGAAACACTGGAAGACAATTGGAGTGGATTTAACAGCAATCCTGACATCCGTACAAGAACCGAAAGATTTTCTGGGTTCCTTTGCAATTCATTCACAAGATCACGAACTCGACAAAGCTCTCGAC
>CAZYHH010000282.1:0-4278 GCA_964647295.1 uncultured Pseudomonadales bacterium | reverse complement strand
GATCTTCGACTAACTTCAAATCAATATTAAGCCGCTCAATATTTTCGCTCGTTAATACATCGAAACCCACAACAAAGGGACACCTATTAATCCGGATTTCTCGAATCGGTAATCGTTTGTCAAAGTCCGACGAATACAATCTAGCTTTGATTTCCTCAGTGGTCATGGCAACTATTGATTCAACGTCGCTACCTAGATCTATGACGATGATGGAATTACTGTTAGTTGGGTGGCGCGCAAGCGAAAGAACGGGAGCGGCACCGAATCTCGATCTTGGATAGATGCCCGAAATATGCAGACATGTTTTGATTCCATATGGCTCTAATACTTTTCTTACTTGCTTCTTATCTCTTAGACCGAAGTAATATTCGAAGATTCTTGGATGATGATCATAGATCAATTTAGCCAAACCAATAGTTGCCTTAACATCCGACATCGCATCGTGAGCACTTCCATGCTCTATCTCATTAGATTTAGTGAGCTCCTCTAATTTGTATACCGGCAACCCTTCATCGTCCTTAGGCCAATTAATACCTTCTCTTCTGAGTGCTCCAGTAGCCCTAACCAAATCAAGTAAATCCCATCTTGAGTTACCGTTCTGCCACTCTCGGGCATAAGGATCAAAAAAATTTCGGTAAAAGGAGTACCGCATAAATTCATCATCGAATCTCAAATTGTTGTAGCCGACCACGCACGTTCCTGGCAGATTCATCGAGTCCATTATCTTATCCAGGGCCTCTATTTCTCGTATCCCCTCAGCCCTCAACACGGAAGGAGTAATGCCCGTAACCAAGGTCGCATTGGGATTGGGCAACACATCATCAGGAAGATCTACATAGGAAATAAATTCATCATCGAGCAAATTTAGTTGCTGGTCGGTTCGGCAACCAGCGAATTGAACGATTCGGTCCCATTTGGGGCTTAAGCCAGAGGTCTCTAGATCATACCAATAGAAACTATTTGCCATCTTCGCTAACCTCTACTACACCAATATCGAGAATTGTCTTTGTCCAATAGCATAGATCATATCAGAGTAACCCTCTTCTTAGGTCCGATAATCGGCGCACTGGCCACTCTGATCAGTCTTTATTTCGAAATCACTCAAATTGATTCCGCTCTGACGCTTGGGATTACGCTTTGGATCGTCACCTGGTGGGTCTTCGAAACCATTCCTATTCCTGTGACCTCACTGTTGGCACTGGCTTTATTTCCGCTGTCTGGCGTACTGTCGCCATCAGACATCGCTCGAGCTGTAGGCGACCCGATGGTGCTATTTCTGATGGGTGGTTTCATTTTGGCAACAGCGCTTGAAAAAAACGATGTCCACCAGCGTATCGCCTTGACGATGGTGAACTTGTTCGGCGGTCAAAGTTCTCGTCAGCTAGTCTTCGGCTTCATGCTAGCCAGCGCGTTTCTCAGCATGTGGATCTCAAATACCGCTACTTCTCTAATGCTGCTGCCGGTAGCAATGGCAGTTATCAGTAAAAGCAAGGACCCGCAACTTGCTACTCCACTACTGATTGGTATCGCCTACGCGGCAAGCATCGGCGGAGTCGCTACTCCTATAGGTACGCCATCAAATCTAGCCTTCATGACAATATTCTCTTCAACTTTTGAACAAAACATTAGCTTTTTTGAGTGGATGAGCTGGGGCCTTCCGGTAACTTTGATCATGCTACCAATCGCCGCTCTGTGGATTACTCGAACATTAACCTACTCTGGCAATCTAGACTTGCCAGAAACCGGTATTTGGTCAACAGCCGAAAAGCGAGTGCTACTAATTTTCGCGGGTTGCGTATTGTTATGGGTCACGCGATCTGGCCCATGGGGCGGCTGGACTGAGCTCCTTGATTTAAAATACGCCAACGATGCAATGGTGGCGTTTCTCGCGATAGTGCTGCTGTTTGTTATTCCAGACGATCGAGGCGGAAAATTACTTGATTGGGAGTCCGCTAGCCGCATTCCCTGGGGGACCCTCATCCTTTTTGGGGCAGGTTTATCAATAGCCCAGGCTTTTGTAAGCTCGGGGCTCAGCTCGATTATCGGTTCGGCACTCGAAGATCTAGCACTGTTACCCGTGCTCATCATCGTCTTTCTGATATGCCTGTCGGTGACCTTTTTAACCGAAGTAACAAGCAACACCGCAACCACTACACTTCTTATGCCGATATTGGCTGCCGCTGCGATTGGCGCCAGCATAGACCCGAAACTTCTGATGATTCCAGCCGCGATGAGTGCTTCTTGCGCCTTTATGCTGCCGGTGGCAACACCCCCAAATATCGTTATTTTTTCTACCGGTGCATTCCCAGCCAGCAAATTGGTTTCAGAAGGTTTCGCAATGAATTTGGTGGGCATTGCCGTCATCAGTCTGACCTGTTATTTCATCATTGGATAATGTTCTTAATTTGCTATGACGTGCTTCTTGATCAAGGGCGATTAGCCCTTCAACTTTGTCGAAAAAGACGGTCCAGTCATGGGCGGCTAGATCAAATAATCGCTTAAAAGCCAAGCGATGGCTCTCATAGACTCCAATAGAAGCAATGAATGCATTGTTGAATTGCTCGCCAAAAACGAATTTATCGTAACGGCCATCGAGAAACTTTAGGCTTAACTCACGATAGCAGCTTCTGATATTCCCCATCGCGGTTGACTTGATCACGTTAAGTTCATTTAAGTCTTTACTCGCCGAATATTGAATTTCCAAATACTTCCTGGCCACGACCACAAATTGTTTGAACAGTCGCCACTGCTTCTGACCTTCAATGAAATCCTCACTATCTTGCGCACTACCAATTTCCCGCGACCAAAGAATAGCAGCTCGATTACCCACAAAACTGGCTAGTCCTTCGTTAAAACGAGCATCTCCTTTCACCCAGAGGTTTTGATGTAAAAGTTCGTGAATAATCAGACTAGCCAACTGCTGGTCCTCCCAATCGACGAAGGTGCTCAATATGGGATCTTTAAACCAACCCAAAGTGGAGTAAGCAGGTACACCACCGACGTAGGTCTCTAGCCCTTTCTCTTCCGAGATTTTTCTAGCATAGCCATCTGCTTGGTCTTTAGAGAAGTATCCACGATAAGGCACACAACCTACTAATGGGTAACATCGATTGACTGATTGAACTGCGTACGCCTCTGCAGCGTAAACGTTCCACAAAACATAATCGCGCTTAAGATCGACATAGGTTGTGAAACTCCCTTGAGAATTGAGTCCGAGTTCTGACGCTGCGAACGTCTGAATTTCCCTGACTTTCAGCAGCTGTTCCCGTAATCGCTTATCCAGCGAAGTATTCTGAAGTAAGCTCTCTACGGGCTGCCTCTTCATTAGAATACCGACTTGACCAGACGCTAATTGTTGATAAAAGCTAAGCGTTTCGCAGCCTGTCAATGTTATAAAAAGAATCAGGAAACCTGTGCCACGCAAGCAAGACAATAGTTGCCGATAAACAAAAGCAGTGCGAACATTCCCCACTTAGTAAATTCGCTCATAAGTTAAACCGATGAAGACGATCAAAGGTATTGGAGCTCTAATATTTATAGCATTAAACACTGCTATGGTTTGCTCGGTGCTCTGGTTCTGGGTCATTCAGCGCCTCTGGACAAAAGGCGACGCATTGGTAGAGCTTAAGGAGCGAATGGACAAAATCATCTGGTGGTGGACCGGAGGCAATCGATGGATGCTAAAAAGTTTGAACCTCGCTTCGCCTAATATCGATTGGGAATCCATAGAAAATGTATCAAAAGAGAACTGGTATCTAGTCATTTCAAACCATCAAAGTTGGACCGACATCATACTCTTACAAAGTTACTTGTATGGGCACTTGCCGCCAATAAAATTTTTTACCAAACAACAACTGATATGGGTGCCTGGAATAGGTATAGCCATGTATGTCCTAGGGTTTCCATATGTGAAGCGAATGACCAAGGCTCAGATTAAGGCCAATCCTAACCTCAGAAACGCGGATCGCGACAATATTAAACAAGCCTGTGAAGGGTTCAAGAATCATCCAACCTCGATATTAAACTTCCTTGAAGGAACAAGACGCACAACATCAAAACAACAAACCCAATCAAGCGAGTTCCAACACCTCCTAAAACCCAAGATCGGCGGAATCGAGTATGTCATCAAAGATATGGGTGATTATTTACATAAACTGATCGACGTAACGATTGTGTATCCAAAAGGAGTTCCGACCTTTTGGGAATTTCTTACTGGACGATGCAAATCAGTTGAACTCATCGTAAATCAATACGATATCCCTGAAGAGATTTTGGTCG
>CAZYHH010000281.1:0-4304 GCA_964647295.1 uncultured Pseudomonadales bacterium | reverse complement strand
TCGATTGTTGCTACCTGTAAACCAAGACAGACACCTAAGTAAGGGATTTTATTCACTCTCGCATACTGGGCGGCAGCTATTTTTCCTTCAAAACCACGACCACCAAATCCCCCGGGGACGAGAATCGCATCAGCTGTGGCCAGCAACTCGTCGTGTCCGTTCTCTAATTCCTCGGCATCCAAATAATCAATTTTTATCCTGGTGGAGGTATGTATTCCGGCATGCTTGATTGCTTCAATTAATGATTTATAAGCATCTAGTAGGTCTAAATATTTACCTACAAACGCAATATTTATTTGATTTTTGGGATGCAATTCTTTCTCCACCACTGCTTCCCAATCGCTTAGATCGGCTTGGGGTGCTTGAAGCCCCAATTTAGTAGTGACGATTTCATCTAAGCCCTCCTCATGAAGCACTATAGGTGCTTGATAAGTGGTCTGATAATCTACCATTGATACCACAGCTTTTTCTTCGACATTGGTAAACAACGCAATTTTCTGCTTAGCAGAATCTGGTATAGGTTCTTCAGATCGGCATACTAATACATCAGGTTGCAAGCCTATTGAACGCAGTTCTTTGACAGAATGTTGAGTTGGCTTGGTTTTAACCTCTCCGGCGGTGCGAATAGTCGGTACGTAACTCAAATGAATAAATAACGACCGTTCCTTTCCAACTTCCATGCGCATTTGTCTTATAGCCTCAAGAAAAGGTTGAGACTCAATATCGCCAGCAGTTCCGCCTGTTTCAACTATCAATACATCAAACCCTTCAGCCACCTCGAAGACTCGGCTTTTAATCTCGTCGGTAATGTGAGGAATTACCTGCACAGTGCCACCAAGATATTCGCCCTTTCTTTCCTTTTTGATCACTTCCGCGTATACGCTGCCAGTCGTAAAATTATTTTTCTTGGTCATTTTAGCGCTAGAGAAACGTTCATAATGACCAAGATCAAGATCAGTTTCTGCACCATCTCGAGTCACAAAAACCTCTCCATGTTGGAACGGACTCATGGTGCCAGGATCAACATTAATATAAGGATCTAGTTTTAAAATATTCACTCTAAGGTTTCTTGCTTCGAGTTGTGAGGCTAACGAGGCTGTTAGAAGTCCTTTCCCTATAGAAGAAACTACACCGCCCGTTACAAATACAAATCGTGTCATCAGGACCCATCAAGTATGGCGAACATAAACCTTTTATTGCCGCTCTTCGTAAACTGAAATTTTCGAACAAGATGGCATTAGACAATAGCAAATGGGATTGACGAGCTCAAACCTTATTAGAATTATCTTTATGTGAGATCGTTGCTTTAATACTTTTCTCCGCTGAACCAGAGCCGGCTTTCGCACTAATATCTATCCCTATTTCGGGAAGACAAATCAAATCGCTTTGAGAAAAAATCAGTGGAAAACTCGCTCTCCTCCATTGCGGCAAGGCCTTTTCATTTAACAAATTTTTAACAGATTTATTAACGCGAGAATTTATCAGTCTTATTTTTCGATTTCCTGCTCCGAACCTAATAACTAATTCTCCAGAACAACAAAATGAATGACTATCCTTCTCCGCAACTTCTTGCAGAATAAGCACTCCCCAGCCGATATCTAACTCATATGGGAATTTCGTTACTTTGATTTCTGAATCGAATTTCGGCGAGATAGCTTCATAATAGAGGGCACCTCGATAATACCCAACTATTTTTCTATCCAACTCTATAGTCGCTGTTTCGGAATTTTCTATTTTTTTTATAAACAACTTAATCTGGCGTTCACTCACCCCAAAATGACCCTTACTCTCCAAAAAGCTTCTCATCCATACTTGCTTAGCACCCGTATCTTTAGGGAGTTCAGAGGCATCCAATAAATTCGGTAATCTTTCGTAAAACCCTTCAAGAACTTTCTCTACATTCTTCGTGCGCGACAACACTTTATTGAAATCATCGGCATAGTCGGGCCATTTCTTTCCAATAGCAGGCAAAACCACTGATCTAATATAATTTCGTGAAAAGGTTTGGTCAGTGTTGCTCTCATCTTCGATCCAAGAGCACTCCAATTTCGAGATATATTTTCGAAGCATTTCAGGCTTGAAGTTAAGGAAAGGCCTAATCAAGGTTCCTTTGCCTAACTTCCGCTGGTCTGGCATTTGAATCAATCCTCGACCCTGAAAAACACGCATTAAGCTAGTTTCTATTTGGTCTTCTAGGTGATGCCCAACAAATAACAGGTCCCCTTCTTCCATAAACTGAGCGAAAAAAGCATAACGCTTGTCTCTGGCCGCCGATTCAATATTGCCTGACCAAGAGAGCTTTAGTTTCGCAACGTGGATCTCTATCCCCAAACGGTGACATTCTTTAAGACAATGGTTTTCCCAATCATCAGACTGGGCCTGAAGGCCATGATTAACATGCAGCGCTATCAGCGGCAGGGAATTCACGACATTGTTGAGTGCCACGAGCAAAGCAGTAGAGTCACTTCCGCCGCTATACGCCACATAAACTTTTTTCGGATTTTTAGCAAGGATCGCTGCCATAACCGCATCCTCGATCACGTCCATATTAATCTCACTTTCCCTAATCAGGCATAGTCAATCATCACCCGATGCTCGCCAAACTTTTGCTTCAAGGTACTCAGCAAATCATCACAGGGTGTGACCATCCAATTTTCTCCTAAGGATAACAAGGCTTCTGCTTCACTATGGCTGTACTTTATGCTGACTCGGGAGCCTTTAGTAGACTGAAGGTGTGGCGACAATATCTCCTTTAATATGTTGCTAAAATCGTCGGGCAGCGACCCTTCAGAAAAATCCAAACACAATCCATGACTATAAAGAGTGCGCGCTTCATAAATGTCTAAAATTTTCTCTGCTCGTACTGACAAACCTTCCCCATAATCATTGTTAGATAATTCACCTTCGACAATTATCAGCTGATCCTTGGACAATAATTTGGAGTATTTTTCGTATCGATCAGAAAAAACAGATACTTCGATGCGCGAGCTCTTATCATCAAGGACCAAAAAGCACATTTTGCTTCCGCCCCTGCCTTTGGTTGTCCTAATGTTGACAATTGTTCCCGCCAATACTTGTTTTTTTCTTCCTACTTTCAAATCAGCGATACGACCAGAACAAAATTTTCCTAGCTCTGATTCATATTCATCAATAGGATGCCCGGTTAGAAATAAACCCAGGACATCCTTTTCTCCGGAAAGCCTTTCTTTGTCGGAAATTGGCTTATCAACTGCTTCAATTTGAAGTGTGTTAGTCGAAGACACGTCGTCAAACAGATCAACAATCCCCGCTTCTTGATTCCGTGAATTTTGTTCTGCACCTTGA
The DNA here is from genome assembly GCA_964647295.1 of uncultured Pseudomonadales bacterium. Taxonomy (GTDB): domain Bacteria; phylum Pseudomonadota; class Gammaproteobacteria; order Pseudomonadales; family Azotimanducaceae; genus UBA4421. The sequence goes on along the minus strand of CAZYHH010000281.1, from coordinate 980 downwards.
ATAGCTTGAGATACGCCCGCCAAGAGAACTCCACGATTCTTGTTTAAATTAGACGGGTCATCAGAAAAGCAATCCATGGCACCAGCCATTATTAAGGCTTCAACAACTCTTTTGTTTACTTTCTTAGATTCTACTCGCTGGCAAAAATCCACCAAACCCTTATAAGATCCTCCGGTCTCTCGCTCACATTGAATAGACTCTACCGCCGTCTGACCCACTCCTCGAAGCGCACCAAGCCCATACACGAGATCTCCCTCAGAGACTTCAAATGCATAAACCGAGTGATTAATGCTTGGGGATTTCAAATTCAAGCCCAATCTATTTACCTCATCAGCTAAAACGACCACTCGATCGACATTCTGCATTTCTGCTGTTAAATTCGCCGCTAAAAACTGGGCAGGATAGTGGGCTTTCAACCAGGCGGTTTGGTAGCTAATCAACGCATAAGTTGCGGAATGTGATTTATTAAATGCATATCCTGCAAACTTCTCCATAAGATCAAATATTTCTTCAGATAATTTTTCCTGGATTTTCTTAGCTTTAGCGCCGTCTACGAATTGCTCACGAACTTTAGCCATTTCTTCCGGCTTCTTCTTGCCCATAGCTCTTCGAAGCAGATCTGCCTGGCCTAGACTAAACCCTGCCAACTCTTGAGCTATCTGCATTACTTGTTCTTGATAAAGGACGACCCCAAAAGTTTCTTCAAGGACGGGCTTCAAATCTTGATGAGGGTATTCAATCGGAGAAAGACCATGTTTTCGATTCACAAAATCATCCGCTGCACCAGATTGTAACGGACCTGGTCTAAATAGAGCCACCAACGCAATAATGTCGTTCAAGCTTTCAGGAACGAGACGAGCGATAAGATCTCTCATCCCTCTAGATTCAAGCTGAAAAATCCCCGTCGTTCTCGTGGACTTTAGTAATTCAATGGTTTCACTATCATTAAGATCAATTTCCGAAATATCCAATTGAGAAAG
>CAZYHH010000280.1:0-4313 GCA_964647295.1 uncultured Pseudomonadales bacterium | reverse complement strand
CTAAGAAGAACTGGGGCTCCGGATGATCAATCTTTATCAGTGGCAGGTATCCGACTGGACCTCGCCAGCCATCGGTTATTTATCAATGATGAGAAAGTTACGATCGGTCCAACAGAATTCAAGTTGCTCGAACTGTTTATGAGAAATCCGAATCGAGCTTTTGACAGAGCACAGCTGCTTGATCGTGTCTGGGGCCGAAGCGTCTATGTGGAAGAGCGAACCGTCGACGTTCATGTGCTGAGACTGAGAAAAATTCTAAAGCCATCCGGAAGAGATCACATCATAGAAACCGTTCGCGGATTAGGCTACAGGTTGGCCGCCTAGACCTACTTATCTGACTTTAAATTACGATCGTCTTCACTTTGAGAGCCTCGACGAACAATCCTGCTTCCAAAATACAAGCCATCATTAACAAAATCGTGTTTCCGATTGATAGTAGGCCCATACACCCCTAATATACGCGAATCAGGCCGTGCCCAGGTGATGGAATTGGTAGACATGCTAGATTTAGGTTCTAGTGTCCTTGCGGCGTGCGAGTTCGAGTCTCGCCCTGGGCACCACTTTACGTACTCTTTTATTTTACGATTTATCGTAATAGCACACTTTCCCTTATATTCAGCAAAAAGCGTAGACAACACGCTAGGTCTTTTTATTTCTTCGACAACAACCCAAGAGATCGAAAGTCTTTAAACGACTTAGCGGACCTTTAAAAGCATTCCTATGATTTGTCTTTCTTTTTGATGCTGGTAATAATGAACTGAAATCAAAGCAGGCCTTCCAATCAAACTAATGGCGAATAACGAAGCGCTCTCCCAATTATCTTCAAAGAATTTGCGCACTATTTTCACGCTGATTCTAGCGACGGCCGGAATCTTCCTCATTCAGAGTAGCGCAATATACGCAGAAACAGACAACCTTATTTCCAAAGCCCAAGCAATACACGAGCGCGTAATAACCTTAGATACGCACGTGGATATCTCGGTCGACAATTTCACGCCAGAAAAAAACTATCTTGACAATCTAGACACGCAGGTGGATCTGCCGAGCATGGACTCAGGCGGACTGGATGCCGCCTTTTTTGTAGTCTATGTCGGACAAGGACCTCTGACCCAAGAAGGTTATGAAAATGCTTACCGCGCAGCCATGGATAAGTTCGAAGCGATCCACTGGATGACGTCAGAGTTAGCACCCCAACGCATAGGTCTAGCTTTGACACCAAGAGACGTCCGCGAGATCGCCGAAAGCGGTCGCAAAGTCGCTCTGATTGGGGTCGAAAACGCCTATCCCCTAGGGCTAGACCTTGGAAACATACGCCGTTTTGCAGAGCGCGGCGCACGTTATATGTCTCTTGCGCACAACGGTCACAGTCAGTTTTCTGATTCAAATACCGGAGAAATCCGCGAGGGCGGCATGCGATATGGTGGCCTGTCAGATCTAGGACGGAAGGCAGTGGAGGAACTCAACCGGTGGGGAGTGATGATCGACCTATCACATCCTTCGAAGGCCGCAACCTTGCAAACGATGAAACTCAGTCGAGCACCGGTAATCGCATCACACTCTTCGGCGCGTGGCCTCGAAGAAAATCCTCGCAACATGGATGACGAGCAATTGATGGCCTTGAAATCAAACGGAGGCGTCATCCAGGCGGTTGCCTTTCGAAGCTATCTCAACGCGGAGAAGCATAGTGCGTGGCAAACCGAATACGACGAAATCGCAAAGGAAATCGGCACAGAAATGGGAATCAAAATAGTGAGTGAGCGCCGTGAAGTTCTTATGATGCAACCGGAGCAACGAAGCAAGTATCTCGAAAGCATCCGACCCGTGATAAAACGAGCAAACGAGCTCGCTCCAAATATTTCGGCGCCTCAGGTCGACGTGGCGGATTTCGTAAACCACATCGACTACCTCGTCAATAAAATCGGGATCGACCATGTCGGCATCTCTTCGGACTTCGATGGCGGTGGTGGTATCTTGGGCTGGAATGACGCAGATGAAACCTTCAACGTCACATTAGAGTTAGTCAGACGAGGATATTCCGAAACTGAAATCGAGAAACTATGGAGTGCAAACCTGCTTAGAGTTATGGACATCGCACAGGCAGTCGCCCTAACCATTCAAAGGGAAAACGAGGTGCCCGATGTTTCAAGACGCTAACCAAAACTAGGTCTCCTCTATTAACACGAGCAAGAATAATTTCGACCTAATCCATCACCCTTCCGTACACCATTTCGCTATGAAAACAATTCTCAGGCTTCCAAAATTACTCAAGTTGTCACGAGTCAGTGATAACGTCATATCACTTAATCATTAATTCGAAAGTTCAAAGGGGATAAGGCAGGTAACAAAAAAATGGAATATTGAATTATTGACTACGGGCGCATATTTGATGGTAAGCACAGCATTGGTTACGTGGCTAGGAATCTAAAAAATATTAAAAGGTCTAAGTTTAAAGACATAATTTTGGGGAAAGCGCCACACTTTGTATGAGTACGCCTAGGGGCAATAGTACTCAACGAGCGATTCATTTCCTGGTTTGTAACTCGCCATAACCTTGGTTTCGTTATAAACGTAGCTTTTAAGCTTCTCCCGAGTACACTACAAGAATTCGACAACCCAACTTATTCATTCCCAATGACGCTAGAGAAAGATACGAAAACCCATATATTGTCCGATAGTAGAACCCTTGCCTATTCAGAATATGGAGATCCAAACGGAGATCCGGTATTCCACGCTCATGGTGTACCCAGCTCCAGGCTTGAAGGATCGCTACTTCACGAGTCCGCGTTAAAATACGGTTTTCGTGTCATCTCAACCGATCGACCAGGCATTGGAGAGTCCACTTACCTGCCTAATCGAAGGTTACTTGATTATCCTAAGGATATCGCATCACTCGCAGACGCTCTGCTGCTACATAAATTTGGCGTGATGGGTGGCTCCGGAGGCGGGGCTCACACTGCCGTGTGTGCCTACGCAATCCCCGAGCGGCTCACCTTTAATATTACGATGTGTCCTTTCACAAATTTCGCCGAGTTTCCCTCGCCAGAGTCAAAACTAGGGGGCGCGGAAGCCTTTACGTGGAAGATGACACAAATCTCGCCCAAGCTGGTTTTCATGATGTGCGGGTTAATGGCCACGACCGTTCGAGGACTGGGGAACCGTTACGAAAAATGGGCTGCCACGGCAGCTAACCAGACTCCTGGACCCGACGGCGAAATCGCGCGCGCGAATCCTGAGAAAATGGCGATGATGGGAAAAGTGACTACTGAAGCGTTTGCTCAAGGTGGCCGTGGAGTGGCTATCGACACGATGATCCAATACTCAGATTGGGGTTTTCGCTTGGCCGAACTGCAAGGAAAAATCCATCTCTTTCATGGAACAGAAGACAACCTAGTCCCTTTTGAGTTCGGTCAGTTCATCGCCGATCAGGCAGCAAACTGCGAATTCCATGCTTTACAAGGCCAAGGCCACTTCATCAGCATAGGATATCCTGACCTGATTTTTAAGACGGCTCGCATGGAGCTTGCAGAGCGCACCTGACAAAATTAATTTCGCACTAATTGATTGTAAAAACTTTCAAGCTGAAGTATGTTTCCGCGAATGACTAGGAAGCTACGAAACTTATTCTTTTCACTCGGATTACTGAGCATTGTCTCAATGGCTCTGCATCCGCTGGTTCACAGTGAATTAGAATCGCTGGCCTCTGACGAAGCGCAGGTTGAGTGTCAACTCTGTCAAAACTTAGACGAACTCGTCGGTCATCGCGCTCAAATCGATCTTGCGGGCAACTGGGAACAGCCTCTCCAAGAGAACGCTTTCGTTTCTTTGCCTGTTACTTTTTCTCATATTTTCCAAGCCAGGGCACCCCCACACTAAAACTTCTTTTTTGAGTCGTTTTTTGTTTTACCGTTTTAGGGGATTGCTATGCGAGGATTTATACCCGTTTCTTACTCAATTTTATTTTTAAACTTTGGATTATTTTTTACCAGTGCCAGCGCACAAGACGAGGTCATCGAAGAGGTTGTTGTAACCGCCTCATTCATTGACAAAGCCGCTAGCGAAATCACAAATCCGCTTCACCTAATCAGCGGTGACGAGATCTCTGATAATGCAACCTTAAGCCTGGGAGCGTCACTCGAGAACTTACTAGGCGTTTCATCATCAGACTTTGGTTCCGGCGTTGGACAGCCAATCATCCGAGGCCTGTCTGGAAACCGGGTCAAGATTCTCAATAACGGCATGGTAGTCCGAGATATTTCCGGCGTTGGTCCAGACCACATCAATGAGGTCGACATGAATAACGTTCAGCAGATCGA
>CAZYHH010000279.1:1381-4328 GCA_964647295.1 uncultured Pseudomonadales bacterium | reverse complement strand
GCCAACGATCTGCACCGACCCTTTATACAATTTAATAGTTACTTTTCCAGTCACGTTGCGTTGCGATTCATCGATCAATGCTTGAAGCACTTTCCTTTCGGGCGACCACCAATAACCGTTATAAATCAATTTCGCGTATCTTGGCATTATTTCATCTTTCAGATGACCGACCTCGCGATCAAGCGTCAAAGATTCCATTGCTCTATGCGCTTTAAGCAATATCGTCCCGCCAGGTGTTTCATAGCACCCGCGCGACTTCATACCTACGAAACGATTCTCGACGATATCGCTTCTTCCAACGCCATGCTGCCCGCCAATCAAATTCAATTTACGCAAAATTTCGGCCGCCGAAAGACGTTGTCCATCTAGTGCAATCGGATCTCCATTTTGGTACTCCAACTCCAAGAAAAGAGGCGTTTCTGGAGCGTCTTCTGGCGAGACAGTCCAACGCCACATCGACTCTTCCGGAGCTGAACTTGGATCTTCTAAAACCCCACCTTCATAAGAGATGTGCAACAAGTTAGCGTCCATTGAATACGGCGACTCATTTCCACGACGATTATCCACTGAAATCTGATGTTTCTCACAGAAATCCATTAATGCCACCCGTGAATTGAGTTCCCAGTCTCTCCAAGGCGCGATGACTTGTATACTAGGATTCAAAGCATACGCACCTAGTTCAAAGCGAACCTGGTCATTGCCCTTACCCGTCGCTCCATGGGAAATGGCACTTGCTCCCGTCTCTCGGGCAATCTCTACTAGTCTCTTGGCAATCAATGGCCTCGCTATACTAGTGCCCAAGAGATATTCTCCTTCGTACACAGTATTGGCTCTAAACATTGGAAACACATATTGTGAGACAAATTCTTCTGTCAGATCCTCAATAAATATCTCCTGCACTCCCATTTTTTCAGCTTTTGCCCTAGCAGGTTCCACTTCACCACCCTGACCTATATCAGCCGTAAAGGTAACAACATCCGCGTTATAGGTTTCCTGCAACCAACGGCATATCACTGAGGTATCTAATCCTCCAGAATAAGCCAATACAATCTTCATCTTATCTGTCAATTTTCTAGCCCGATCAATACAAAGCTCAGCGCGCATTCTTAGACAAAGTCTCTGTTGTTGCAAACCATTTAAATCCCAAACATCAGATGACTAAGAAACTAGAGAGCAACTTTTAGAGAGTTCTGCTATGTTGCGCAGGATGGATATCAAAGATCGATTTCGCGGCTATTTGCCTGTCATTCTAGACCTAGAAACAGGCGGTTTTGATAGCAAATTAAACCCCATATTAGAGCTGGCTTGTTCTTTTGTTACGATGAACTCAAATCAACTGCAAATTGACTCAGAATTTTGTTGGGCTTTATCACCTTTTCCTGGCGCAATCATCGAAAGCTCCAGTCTGAAAGTAACAGGAATTGACCCCGATGACCCCGACAGAAATGAGTCAGAAGAAAAACTTGCCATAAATGAGTTTTTCAAAATGGTCAGAAATAAAATTAAATCGCACGGTTGCACCCGCGCGATCATGGTGGCTCACAATGCTAGTTTCGACCAAGGTTTCATTCAATCTGCGTGTGCAAGATGCCAGATCAAACGCAACCCATTTCACCCCTTTTCAACCATTGATACAGTCTCATTAGCAGCTGTCGCATACGGCCATACAGTCCTCAGCGAAAGCTGTGCTCGTGCTGGTTTAGACTTTGAAGAATCGAAAGCACATAGCGCGGCTTATGACGCTAATCGAACAGCAGAGCTCTTTTGCAAAATTGTCAATGACTCTAAATTTCCGTTTGAAACGAACGGCATTTAGTTAAGATATCTAAGCCTCGCTTGCCGCTGAATCCAACAATGTTTCAAGTTCTCCGCTCTCAAACATCTCGGTGATAATGTCACACCCACCCACCAATTCACCCTCCACCCATAACTGCGGGAACGTAGGCCAGCTAGCATAACTAGGTAACGCAGACCTTATCTCAGGGTTGCTGAGAATATCGACATACGCAAACTTTTGGCCACAAGAAACCATGCACTGCACCGTTTGCGCTGAAAATCCACATTGAGGAGCCTGAGGAGATCCCTTCATATATAACAAAATAGGGTTATCCTGAATTTGTTTTTCTATTGTAGCGATAATTTCCTCAGACATAATTTCCACCTCTTCAACGAATAGGTTTATATTGAAGGTCTTTAATAACGAATTGCAATTACTTTTGACTATAACCTTAAGCCTTTAATGCAATACGACAAAACTTATTTCGACAACCCTATTAGCCGCTCAGATACTGGCAGCAAGAAGTGGGATAAATATCGGGGCACCAACATCCTGCCCTTCTGGGTGGCAGATATGGATTTCCCAACGCCAGACTTTATCTTAGAAGCCATAAAAAAGAGACTAACGCATCCGATCATGGGTTATTCAGACTATGAGCCACTGCTAAATGATAGTCTTTCTAGGTGGTTATCTAATAAGCATCATTGGGATATCGACCAAGAATGGATTACCTGGACACCCGGGGTTGTCCCAGGTCTAAATCTCGCAGCCCTTACCCTTGGTGGTAACGGATCCATACTCATACCAACGCCCGTTTATCCTCCATTTTTGGAGCTCGCTGAAAATGCCAAGCTAAATTGTGTTACGACTGCTATGAAACAAGTAGACCTAACGTATTCCTTCGATTTTGATCAGATGGAAAAAGACATCAGTCCAGATGTTCGAATGCTTTTTGTTTGTAATCCACAAAATCCGACTGGAAGAACTTTCGATCGAGAAGAACTCGATGGTTTAGCTAGTTTCATAGAGCGACACAACTTAATCCTGGTTTCTGATGAAATCCACTGCAGCATATTGCTAGATAAAGACAAGTCTCATCTACCCATAGCAAGAGACTTCCCTCAAATCACCAATCGCACCATTTCCCTGTTTTCAGTGGCAAAAACCTAC
>CAZYHH010000279.1:0-1371 GCA_964647295.1 uncultured Pseudomonadales bacterium | reverse complement strand
GGTATGCGTTGTGCTGCTTCAGTTATTCCCGACGCACAATTGCGTAAGCAATTCAGAACAGTCATGAAAGGATTGGTTCCAAGCGTCGGACCTTTAGAATCACTCGCCTCCATAGCCGCTTTTCTAGACGAAACCGAATGGACCACCCAACTGAACTCTTACCTTTCAAAGAATAGCCTCATCTTAAAACAGGCTATGGGAGATAGGATGCGCACTCCTGAAGCCACTTATCTCGCTTGGATTCGTATTGACGACCTGAAAATCGAAGAGGCGGAAACATACTTTGATCGATACGGGCTTGGCATATCTCCCGGGAATCAATTCGGTGATCATCGGTTTGTTCGTTTTAATTTTGCCTGCCCAGAAAGACAGTTACGCACCGGTATCAAAAGGCTGGAAATGGCCATCGATAAAGCGCCGCGAGCAACTTAAGAGACAAAAACTCAGGCCCTGTAGCGTAAATAGTGCAACCCAAAAAAAGGAAAGCGTCGAAAACCAATGCTTTATATGATTGAAGAGTAGCTTATGCTTTAGTAATATTTCGGCCTTTTTTCAAAAAGGTTGGAAGATTACTATTTGTATTTTCCTTGTTAAGGATGAAGAGCAATGAGTCACGTTATGAATACCTATGCCAGACTGCCTGTCGGATTCACCAAGGGCAATGGCTCTTACCTGGAAGATGAGGGGGGCAAACGCTATCTGGACGCATTGACAGGTATTGCAGTAGTGGGGTTGGGACATGCTCACCCGGCAGTTGCTCAAGCTTTAGCTAAACAGGCCGCGACGCTTACCCATACCTCTAACCTTTATGAAATTCCTCTTCAAACCAAAGTCGCTAGCAAATTATGCGAGATCTCTGGTATGGACAACGCGTTTTTCGCCAATTCAGGTGCAGAAGCTAATGAAGCCGCGATAAAGCTTGCTCGGATTAAAGGAAACCAAGAAGGTATCAATAAACCCGAGGTCATAGTAATGGATGATAGTTTTCACGGCAGAACGATGGCCACACTAACGGCTACCGGCAATCGAAAAGTTCATGCGGGATTTGAACCTCTGCTCAGTGGCTTCGTTCGAGCGCGCTTCAATGACATCGAAGCGATCAACGCTATTGCAACCAACAATCCCAACACAACCGCAATTTTGGTGGAACCCATATTAGGAGAAGCGGGAGTAATCATCCCAGAAACTAATTACTTATCTAAATTGCGAACCATATGCGATGAAAAAGGCTGGCTCTTAATGCTAGACGAGGTACAGACGGGTAATGGTAGAACAGGAACTTATTTCGAATTCCTAGATCACGACATCCAACCAGACGTGGTTACTACGGCAAAAGGATTGGGGAATGGTATGCCCATCGGCGTTTGTCTG
>CAZYHH010000278.1:0-4328 GCA_964647295.1 uncultured Pseudomonadales bacterium | reverse complement strand
TGCTTCATTCTTTTCTTACCTTCTTTCTGCTTTTCCAGCAGCTTCTTCTTGCGCGTTATATCCCCACCATAACATTTTGCCGTTACGTTTTTCCTTAGCGCTTTAACCGTCTGCCTAGCTATAACTTGTCCTCCTATCGCTGCCTGGATTGCCACATCAAATAATTGTCTCGGAATCACCTCTTTCATTTTCTTTACTAAACTTTTAGCTCGATTATTCGCTTGATCCCTATGCACGATACAAGCCAACGCATCAACTCGATCTCCGTTAATCAACACGTCAAGTTTGATCAAATTAGCCGATTGGAATCGATCAAAATTATAATCCAAAGAAGCGAAACCCCTACTCACGGACTTTAATCGGTCAAAAAAATCCATAACGATTTCACCCAGGGGTATTTCCCAACTCATCGAGACCTGGCCCTGTGTGAAATTCATATCCTTCTGAATCCCCCTACGCTCGATACACAGTTCGATAACCGTTCCGACATATTGTTGTGGGACCAGGATGTTTACGCCTGCGATTGGCTCACGCATTTCCTTATAATTGGAAATAAGTTGCGAAGGATTATCAATAGTGATCAACGATCCATCATTTAACTCTGCCTCATAAATTACAGTTGGTGCAGATGTAATCAGATTCAAATCATATTCTCGCTCAAGTCTCTCTTGAACAATTTCCATATGCAGCATGCCCAAGAAACCACAACGAAAACCAAAGCCTAACGCATTAGAGGTCTCCGGTTCATAAAATAAAGAAGCATCGTTCAAAACCAGTTTCCCTAAAGCCTCACGAAAACTCTCAAAATCTTCAGAATTCACCGGAAACAAGCCCGCATAAACCTGTGGCTTCACTTTAGAGAATCCGGGCAATTGATCTACTTGTTGAGCATGCGCGTGTACAATGGTGTCACCGACTGGCGCACCAGAGATCTCTTTAATCCCAGCAATAACATAACCAACCTCACCAGCACTCAGAGTGCTGCCAGAAGTCCTTTTGGGAGTAAATCTACCAATCTCATCAACCTGATAACTTTTTCCTGTTGACTTAATAACTATCTTATCGCCCTTTACTAATTCGCCTTCGATTACTCTCACCAACGAGACAATGCCTAGATAATTATCAAACCAAGAGTCAACGATCAAAGCTTGAAGATCAGCTTCCTCTGAAACTAACGGGGGAGGCACATTATCAACTATAAAATCAAGAAGCTCTTCCACACCTTGGCCTGTTTTAGCGCTTACCTGATGAATATTCTCAACATCCAATCCAATAATTTCTTCAATCTCTTTTGACACCCTAATGGGATCGGCTTGCGGAAGATCGATCTTGTTTAGAACTGGCAATACTTCAAGATTCTGCTCTATTGCGGTATAGCAGTTCGCGACGGACTGCGCTTCAACACCCTGGCCACAATCGACCACCAAAAGAGCTCCCTCGCATGCTGCTAACGAACGTGAAACTTCGTAGCTGAAATCAACATGTCCCGGAGTATCTATGAAGTTGAGCTGATACTTATTGCCGTCTTTATGTTTGTAAAAAAGCGTAACGCATTGAGCCTTAATCGTAATGCCTCGCTCTCGCTCAAGATCCATAGAATCAAGGACTTGATCGGCCATCTCTCTTTCGCTAAGACCACCGCACAACTGTATAAGACGGTCTGCCAAAGTAGACTTACCATGATCAATGTGCGCGATAATCGAAAAATTACGTATAAGCTCTGCGCGAGACAAATTATTTACTCATGGATAGATCGCTCAACTAGTCAGGTACCCTTAGCGCAAGGAAGACTGGCGTTTGGTTTCTAATGACCAAAATGGGGTAGGTTCTACCAGGAGTCAAACTCGTTGCTATTTTATCTAAACTATCAGGCGTTTTAACTGGCAGATTATTGAGGCGGGTAACGACATCGCCTTCTCGAATCCCGGACTGAATCGCATTTGCTTTGACCTCTACTACCGCAACACCTTCCTTAATACCTAGACGGCTCAGTTGTTCCGGAGTCAATTCTTGAACAACTAAACCAAGACGATCTGCCTTTGCCTTATTATCAACTAACACCTTACGCTGCCCAGCATCGGGTAGCTCTTCGATCGTGATTTTGAGCGATATTTCTTCTCCACCTCGCACAATCTTCAAGAGAGCGTCCTGTCCTGGTCTCACCCTCCCTACAAAATGCGGCAACTCAGAAGATCTCTCTATTGATCTATCGTTAAATTCAATAATGATATCTCCCTCCAAAACCCCATCCTTAGATGCAGGGCTTCCTTCGACAACTTTAGCCACCAGAGCACCCTGAGGACGTTCTAGACCAAAACTTTCCGCCAAGTCTTTGTTTACTTCTTGAATCATCACACCCAACCATCCTCTAGACACCCGACCATCGACTTTTAACTGATCTGAGACCTCCATGGCGACATCAATTGGAATTGCAAAAGACACTCCCATAAACCCACCAGAATTGGAATAAATCTGTGCATTAATCCCAATCACTTCACCCCTTAGATTGAAAAGAGGCCCACCAGAATTTCCTGGATTTATCGCAACATCGGTCTGTATATAGGGCACATAATTTTCATTTTTTTCGGTTGGTAGACTTCGTCCTTTGGCACTTACAATTCCAGCGGTAACTGAGTAATCAAATCCAAAAGGAGAGCCAATCGCCAAGACCCATTCACCGACTCTGAGTTTTTCAGAACTACCAATTCTTAAAGTCGGCAAATGCTCTTTGCTCTCTACCTTCAGTAATGCTAAATCTGACCTGGGGTCCGCGCCAATTAATTCAGCTTCTAACTCACTTCGATCACTAAACCTGACAATTATCTGGCTCGCGTTATCAACCACATGGTTATTCGTCAAAATGTATCCATCTTTACTGATGATGAAACCGCTACCTAAAGATCTAGCTTGAGGGTTCGGAGAACGTTTAAAAGACCCTGGTGGGCCAAAAAATCTAAAAAATTCCTCCAGACGATCATCTCCACGCCGGCTAGAACTCCGCTGGTTTTGTTTTTTACCGACGGTACTGATATTCACCACGGCTTTTGAGTTGGCTTCGACCAACTGTGTAAAATCTGGTAACTCAACAGCCAATGCAATTTGGAAATAGGACAGACCCGATAAACCAACAATTACAAAAAAAAGCTTACTCATTAACAAAGAGCCTCCGAAAAAAATTACCTTTATAATTCATATATTAAACCGAATCACTAAAACCCAAAAATCACTCTAATTTCAGTCCTCTCGCTACCAATTGCTGATCTATCCTTCGACTTGCCATATACATAATCACTGGTAAAAATATAACCAAAACAAAAAGAACGGCGATAGGTTCTAGCGAGAAAACCATATGATCAAAAGAAATCACTCCTAACAAACACACCATGGGTAGGCCGTATATCTTAGATATGATGAGAGCCAACCCATCAAATTCAGCATCATTTTGCAGAGCCACATCAGCGTTCTCGCGTTTCACTTTATTAACACCACAACGCAAATGACAGCCAAAACATGCATTCGAATTAATTGTCATATAACTATTAATACCTCTCTACAAACACACGATTGCGTGGTTCTTTCAAAAACAAAAGTCGCTAACTATCCAAAACAATCAGAAAAGACACACCATTCATGCCAATTATTGACTTGCTAATCACTGCAAATCCTTTAAAGGTTGACTATGAATATTAATGACCAAAGGTTACTCGAGTATTTCCAGAGGCTCAATTTTTGTGCCATTTTGTTTCCGCTTGTGCCACCGAAAAGCTATGAGCGTATATACTATCGCAGACTACAAATTTAAACATAAATGTCTCAACGATTTTCCAGTGATGTATTAATTATAGGTGGGGGCGCTGCAGGGCTAGCCGCCGCCTTGCACTTAGCTACCGACTATCGAGTTACTCTGTTATCTAAAGGTGCCTCGGATTCAGGCTCGTCTCACTGGGCGCAGGGTGGTATCGCGGCGGTGACCGATTCATCGGATTCGTTCGACTCTCATATTAGCGATACCATTAAAGCTGGTTCCGGGTTGTGCAATATCCCAGCCGTTCGAACGGTAATCGAATCTGCTCCTAGCGTTATCCAACAGCTCAGCCAGTGGGGAGTAACCTTTGATTCCCACGACAATGAATACCATTTGACGCAAGAAGGGGGACATTCTAAACGCAGAATACTCCATATCGCTGACGCGACGGGAAGAGCAATCACGGAAGCTCTTACCCAACATACTTTGGACCACCCCAACATCGAGTTATTTGAAGACAAAGTCGCTGTAGATTTAGTCAGTAGCCAAAAATCGACTTTTCCTTATAAGTCCTGCGCTGGGG
>CAZYHH010000277.1:0-4365 GCA_964647295.1 uncultured Pseudomonadales bacterium | reverse complement strand
AAAAATACCCGCGGGCACGACCTATGACTCGGCTGTCGCGCATGTCGATATATTTTCCACCGCGCTCTCCGCGGCCGGTGCGCAGTTCCCAAAAGACCGTATCATCGATGGCGTCGATTTACTGGAATATGCCCTTCAGGACCCGCAACCACCTCTAGCTCGTCCACTATTTTGGAGGACGGGCGGTTATAAGGTGGTCATGCAGAACGGCTGGAAACTCCAGCTTCAGGAGCAAAATGGTAAAACCTGGCTCTACAACCTTAATGAAGACCCGACCGAACGAAACAATCTCTCCGGATCCAATACAGACCAACTGAAAATCATGACCACCCTACTTTATGAGTTGGACGCTCAAATGGTCGAACCGTTATGGCCAACTCTAATAGAAACACCCATTGCCATTGATTACACCATCGATAAGATCCCGGATACAGAGCACGAAACGATCATCTGGTCGAACTGATCTAACTCGGCAAATAAACAGGCACTTCTGCTGTCCTTAGTATTTCCATGGTTGCTTGTACTGCAAAATTTTTACTATACCCGTCTAGGTTTACGCCAAAGGGACTTCCCATTATCAGCGGCATGGTTTATACAGAGAGCAGCTGAAAGTTAGCGAATACTCTGGAGACAGCCGTTATGAACGTCAATCGATCGTTAATCATCAGAGCAAAAAGAATAAAATCCAAGATCAACAAGGAAGGAAGAAAAATGCGCTATTTGCAACTACTCATCGCGACCATTGTGGTTTGCGTTGTCCAGTCAGTCAACGCAGGACACCATGAAAACGAATATGACGGCATAGACCTTACCGAGCTCGGAGGCATGCAGTACGAGGTGTGCCAACTGCGACCGGGAAAAACGTTGGAAGACGCGGACAGACAGGTCAAATCAGCCGCAGCCGAATTTGATCGCCTAAAACTCAAGCTGGGCATCGTGAATTTCACACCCTTTTATGATCACGCTGATGCAAACACGACCACCGCCGACTACGTCACCATGGTTTACGGCTCCTTGCCGGCATTCGCTGAAGGATGGGATAAATGGGAGCAGTCAGCCGGAGCGGCAAAAGTTATGAAGACCAGAACGGAGGTGGGAGACTGTCATTTCAAATTCAACCATGTTGTCTATAAGTACATGAACGTACCGACTCTGGAGAAAAATCCTCGAAGGGTAATCCAGACCGAATGGTGCACACCCAAACCTGGGGTCACCAGCGCGCAACTCAAGGCCAAGCACGACTCTTGGCTTGCGACCAACAAAGAAAGTCTCAACATGATCGGCTGGGCGATCATCTTGCCCAGGCTCGGACAGGCCGCCAGAAAAGGTTCTTATATGCATTTTGTGATCTACGACAGCATCGGCGCTCTGATGAAGAACCAGAACTGGTTGGCAAACGGCGGCGGCTTAGCAGGCACCCAGGATTACTACAACTCCTACGCAGACTGTGAAGGGCCTTCGGTCTGGGATGGAACGCTCGCACAAAGACCTGCTGAGTGAATTAACAAGGCTGAGAACCTTTAGGGTCTCAGCCTTTTAAAGAATATCGGCCATAGATCAAAGAGCCGGCGGACGCCAAAATAATGCAGTCGGCGCCCTGCCACAAACAAAGTTTCTCGTTTTCGTTTACACTTCCTTTTGATCACTACGGGTCGTATTCATGTTTTCCAGCAGATCCATCATCTTCGCGACGATCACCGCCTTCGCGGTAGGCGTAATTGCCAGCCTAGCCCTTCGCCCTGCTAACAATGCTTCTACAAAACAAATCAAAGTCGAGGGTCAACAACAGGTTGTCCGTCACAAGTGGCGTATGCCACTCAGCGCTTCCCGAAATCTGCCCGGCTCGGGAGAACAACCGACATGGCTTACACGAAGAGTCAAAGAAGTATCCGACGGCGCCTTCATTATTGATATGTACGATCCCGGTGAAATTGTTCCTTCCTTCGCTATCACGGACGCCGTCAGTGATCGAAAGGTTCAGGCTGGATGGACCTGGATGGGATATGATCAAGGCAAAATACCTGCATCCGCGCTCATCGCGGCAGCACCATTTGGCATGGAACCCCCCGCCTATGTCGGTTGGTGGTTCTTCGGTAACGGCAAGGAACTGACAGAACAAATTTACGCAGAACATAATATCAAGCCCATATTGTGCTCGATCACCGGACCAGAAACCGCTGGCTGGTTCTCAAAGCCCATTGATCGAGTAGAGGACTTAAGCGGTCTTAAAATTCGATTCGCGGGTCTCGGAGGTAAAACACTGCAGAGATTAGGTGCGTCAGTCACCATGATTCCATCTGGAGAAATATTTCAGGCACTCGAAACAGGCGTGATCGACGCGACCGAATACTCACAACCAGTAGTAGATGAAGCCCTGGGGTTTTCACGCATCGCCAAATTCAATTACTTTCCGGGTTGGCATCAGCCCTTCACCGCAAGTCACATGATGGTCAATCTGGAGGTCTGGCATGATCTTCCTGAACGCGATCAGATACTCCTCGATACGGCTTGCACGGGAACGGTAATGTTCGGCCTAAGCTTGACCGAATCCCTTCAAGGGCCAGTAATAGAGAACTTTAAACAGCAGGGAATCAGCACACGAATACTGTCTGGAGAACTACAAAAACAACTACGAATTGCGGCCAATGAAGTCATGGAAGAAGAAGCGGCCAAAGATGAGCATTTCAAAGAGGTATTGGAGTCTCAACGTGCGTTCAAAGCGACGCACGATAATTGGCGTACGCTCGCCTATCCCAAGTAATGACACGAACGCGCCTGTAGCAAAACATGACGAAACTCGAACTACCTGACAATAAATTTTCTATCGTCGCCGATTCGATCATCTCGAGGGTCGGCAGAGCAGCAAATTGGCTTTGGGTGATTCTGCTATCCGTCATCATTCTAAACGTCACGCTTCGTTACCTGTTCAGTGAAGGACGTATCGAATTTGAAGAAATCCAATGGCACTTGAATGCAGTCGCCTTTCTGATCGCTATCGCCTACGCTCATCGTCTTGATGTCCACATCAGAATCGATCTGATCTCGGTGAGATTGAGCCATCGAGCACAAGCCTGGGTTGAACTTTACGGGACCTTGTTGTTGTTAGTTCCTTTCATACTAATGGTCTTTATCTTCAGTCTGCCCTTTGTCGAAAACAGCTGGAAAGTGGGCGAGATCTCGCAGTCTCCTGGTGGCCTGCCCTTTCGGTGGCTGTTAAAAGCGGTCATCCCCTTCGCCTTTGGATTACTGGCTTTATCAGTGATATCCCGGGTTTCAAAGGTCATGACATACCTCGCGAGCCATCGGTCATGAGTGGGTCAGAAATACTCGCGCTACTGATGATCGCCAGCTTCATCGGGCTGATTTTCACGGGTTTTCCGATCGCCTGGGTGCTCGGTGGCTTGGCAGCCATATTCACGGCTTTTGCTATTGTCTTTGAAGTCGATTTCAACGTTGTTACTAACGTCGACTGGTATTACACATCAATGAGCGTCGACCGCATCTGGGATGTCATGGAGAACTGGGTGATGGTGGCCCTGCCCATGTTTATTTTTATGGGAATTCTTCTTGACCGCTCTGGCTTGGCCAAAGACCTGCTCATAGGATTTTCCAGATTACTGGGTGGGGTCAAGGGCGGACTCGCGATTACCGTTACATTGATTGGTGTCTTGCTGGCGGCTTCGACCGGGATCATTGGGGCCTCTGTCGTACTCTTGGGCCTTTTAGGACTTCCCGTTATGCTAGAAAACGGTTATGACAAGCATCTCGCGTCGGGGACGGTCTGCGCGGTCGGGACGCTAGGGATTCTCATACCGCCTAGCATCATGCTCGTGGTGATGGCAGACAGGATGGCGATGAGCGTAGGCGATCTATTTCTAGGCGCGCTTATCCCGGGAGCAGTGCTGGGAGGCCTCTACATTTTATATTTGTTGCTTGTCGGAGTTTTCAGGCCTCACCTCGTACCCGCCGCAAAAACCGACCCTATAGATCTTGCAGCGGTCTGGGTGTTATTCAAGGCGATAGTACCCGCAGCATTCTTGATACTGGCGGTCCTGGGAAGTATTTTCTTCGGATTTGCGACTCCGACAGAAGCCGCTGGAGTAGGCGCCGCCGGAGCGTTATTGCTGGCCTGGTCAAAAAACGCACTCGGCCTGACTGTCCTCAGAGAGGTCGTCGACGAGACCTCCAAGACCACTGCCTTCATTTTCGGCGCAATCATCGGCGCGGTTTGCTTTACCCTGGTCCTGAGAGGATTAGGAGGAGACGAATTAATTGAGCGTACGCTCATGGGACTACCCTTCGGTCCGACAGGAATCATTATCTCCATACTGATCGCGACCTTCATCCTCGGTTTTTTTCTAGACT
>CAZYHH010000276.1:0-4399 GCA_964647295.1 uncultured Pseudomonadales bacterium | reverse complement strand
CTCGATTTATGCGATCGATTGTTAGGTGTTGAGTCAAATAAAGAGAATTCTGAATACATCATTAGTAGCGGTTTAGTTGACGAGCTAGTATCTGATATTCCAAGAGATACTGATATCGTTCTAATTGCCGTACCTAGTCAGCATATTGCAGACTGGGTCTGTCGATTAGCAGAACATCCTGCGGTGGTGGTTGATATTGGTAGTGAGAAGGTGGAAATACTTGATCAAGTAAAGTCTATCCTAGGGAGGTTACCTAAAAATTACGTGCCCTGTCATCCTGTAGCAGGTGCCGAGAAAACAGGCCCTGAAGAGGCGTTTCCTACCTTGTTTCAAAAAAGATCTGTTGCAGTAATTCGTCATGAGGATGTTCTTGCTGATGCTTTTGAATTGGTTTTAGGTTTTTGGTCGAAATTAGGAGCGATTGCCGTTCCTTTGACAGCGAAAGAGCATGACCGAGTATTGGCAAAAACCAGTCATCTGCCGCATTTGCTAGCCTATACCTACATGTCTTTGATAGAAAAAGCTGACTTCAACTTGGCTGGTGGTGGTTTGGAAGACTTTACAAGGATAGCGGCGTCTAATCCTGATATGTGGTGGGAAATATTCCAGCTAAATCGCCGTGATTTATTGAAATCAATAAGAGAGTTTTCGCTAATCTTAGAAAAATTCGATAAGGCAATATCTGAAGGTGACCGTGATTTGGTTATTGTTATTATGTATTCGTCCGCGACTAAGAGGAAGAATCTGATTTAATCATGCGCTCTAAGGTAATTGCTATAGATGGGTCCAGTGCATCTGGGAAAGGGACACTTGCTTTAAATGTAGCGACTGAGCTTGGTTGGCTGATTTTGGATTCGGGTGCTATTTATCGATCAATTGGGCTTTTGGCAAGTCGATTTAATCTTGTGGATCAAGAGGAAAAATTAATTACTAAGTTACAGGAGTTTGATTTTCGTTTTGAGGAGGGTAACTGTTATATCGATGATGAAGATGTAACTGGCGAAATTAGAACCGAAGAAGTCGGTAAGATAGCATCGATTGTTGCAAGTTTCCCGGGTCTTCGGGAAGCCGTACTAGAGTTACAGAGGGGCTTTCGTCGGCTTCCCGGCCTAGTTGCGGACGGAAGAGACATGGGAACCGTTGTTTTCCCCAGCGCTGATCTGAAAATATTTCTAGAAGCTTCAGCACAAGCACGAGCGGAGAGACGTTATAACGAGTTGAAAAATAAGGGTTTGGATGTTACGTTGCCGCTCCTTCTTGAGCAAATACTCGAGAGGGATAAAAGAGATAGCGAGCGTTCAGTGGCTCCACTGATTCCAGCAGATGATTCTATTTTGATTGATACGAGTGATTTGTCTGTAGCAGCGGTGACGAAGTTGGTATTGGGCTTCGTTAATAAGAGGGGATTGGTAGAGGGGGTTTGAGTGTAAGTCTCTATTTGAGATGTAGATTAGAGGGCTACTGGATTTAATATAATTTTAACTAACGGAGAGTGAATAAGGTTTTCCTGTTTTTTTCATAGAAATATAGCCTTATGCCATCAACTATATGAGTGAATCATTTGCTGAATTATTAGAAGAAAGTTTGCAAACCATTGAAATGTCGCCGGGGTCCATCGTGACGGGTACCGTGGTCGATATCGACGATGATTGGGTTGTTGTGCACGCTGGACTAAAATCAGAGGGTGTTATTCCTAAAGATCAATTCCTCAATGAACAGGGCGAATTTGAGCTGAATATCGGTGACCAAATTAAGGTTGCTATGGAGATTATCGATGACGGTTGGGGCGAAACTCGCTTATCTAGGGAAAAGGCCAAAAGAGCAGAATCCTGGCAGAAACTAGAAAATGCGATTGAGAATAACGAAATAGTTAATGGCATTATTAGTGGGAAGGTGAAGGGAGGTTTTACCGTCGATATCGAAGAAGTTCGGGCCTTTTTGCCTGGATCCTTGGTGGATGTTAGACCGCTAAGAGATACATTACATTTAGAAGATAAGCCTCTCGAATTTAAAGTTATTAAGATTGACCAAAAAAGGAACAATGTTGTTGTTTCTAGACGAGCGGTCTTGGAGGATGAAAATAGCCAAGAAAGAGAACAACTATTGGCCTCAATGGAAGAAGGGCAGAGTATTTTAGGGATCGTGAAGAACTTAACAGATTATGGAGCCTTCGTTGATTTGGGCGGAGTGGATGGGCTTCTTCATATTACTGATATGTCTTGGAAACGAATAAAACATCCAAGCGAAATGGTAAATGTGGGCGATGAGATCGACGTTCGGATATTGCGATTTGATAAAGACAAAAATCGCGTGAGCTTAGGAATGAAACAGCTGGGAGATGATCCGTGGGTTGACATTGTCCAAAGATATCCAGCTGAAAGCAAAGTCACTGCAAGAATCACGAACTTAACCGACTATGGCTGCTTTGCTGAGATACAAGAAGGGGTGGAAGGTCTCGTTCATGTCTCGGAGATGGATTGGACTAATAGAAATATTCATCCTTCTAAGGTTGTTTCTGTTGGTGATGAAGTGGAAGTTATGATCCTTGAAATAGACGAAGAACGTAGAAGAATTTCTCTTGGGATCAAGCAGTGTAAGCTCAATCCTTGGGAGCAGTTTGAAACAGCAAATGAAAAAGGAAAAAAAATTCGAGGCAATATCAAATCTATCACCGACTTTGGTATTTTCATTGGCTTAGAAGGAGGAATAGATGGTTTGGTTCACCTTTCTGATATTTCTTGGACTGAGCCTGGAGAGGATGCAGTTAGAAACTATTCTAAAGGCGAAGAAATTGAAACTCTGATTTTATCAGTTGATTCTGAACGTGAGAGAATTTCGCTGGGTATTAAGCAGCTAGAAAAGGATCCCTTCTCAGATTTCTTAGAGAGTAATTCTCGAGGGAATCTAGTCAAAGCTAAGGTGGTGAGTGTAGAAGAAAATGAAGCTACCTTGGAATTAGCGAGTGATGTATTAGTTGTATTGAAAGCGTCGGATATGAGTGTTGAACGAGTAGATGATGCTCGGAAAGTTTTAAGTTCAGGTGATGAGATTGAGGTTAAGCTTACAAATGTTGATTCTAAGAACCGCAATATCGGGGTTTCGATTAAAGCTATAGCCGTGGACGAAGAGAAGCAAGCCGTCAAGGATCATAAGAAAAAAGAACAGACCAAGAGTGGGTCTGCGACAATTGGAGATCTAATTAAAGCGGAGATGGAAAAAGGGGAAGAAGATTAATTAATCCTTATTAATCAGCTACGTAATTTCGTGGGGGAAGATTTGACTGAAGATAATATAACGAAGTCGGAGATGATAGATCGAATTTATGACGCTCAGGCGCGATCTAAAGACTCTGCTTTGACGAGTAAAGATATAGAACTGGCCGTGAAAATTGTAATCGAGCAGATGACCCAATCACTTGCTTCCGGAAAGAGAGTCGAAATTAGAGGGTTCGGGAGTTTTTCGTTACGTTATAGGGCTCCGCGTTTAGGTAGGAATCCTAAAACTGGTGAGGCGGTCGGCTTGGCCAGCAAATATGTCCCGCATTTCAAGCCCGGTAAGATACTGCGTGACAAGGTAAATAATTTTTCGCGCGGTTGAATTACTGGTGTTAGATCACTGGCAGGGTTGAGAGTTGGACCTACGCCGATCTCTGGGGTTGCTTGTTGAAAATGATGAACTGTTGTTGAACAGCTTTAACCCTCTACTATTGTTTAGTGAAATCTCTTGAGGAACTTCGCACTACTATTACTAATCGTTGTAGTTATATTGTTGTCGGCGCTTTCGGTGAATCAGGAGGAAATTGCTTTGAGATTTGCTATTTGGAAAACACCTTTTGAGATTAGTGTTTACTGGTGGTTGTTGGTCGCTTTTGGTTTGGGTGTTTTTACGGGCTTTCTGAATAGCTTATTTATTAATATTCGTCTGCGCATTGAAAATAAACGTATAAAGAGATCTCTTAGAGATCTTTCAGACAAAAATGAGTGATTTATTCAAGAGCTTCGGTTTTAGTTCGCGTTTGATTGCCAGGAGTGTTCTCCTGTTTGCTTTGGTCCTCTATTTTTTAGGTTGTAGTTCGTTGGTGTTGGAGGAGCGTACGCCAGTTGAAGCTAATTTTTCGGGTCGTTGGATTTTGAACGGTCCGTTGTCTGGAATTTTAGAGCTAGGCTCCAGGAAAAAAAAAGAGGCTTCTTCAGAGCGTATTTTTTCCGAAGAAATCATGAGACCCAATATCGCGGACCCCTTTGTTTTTATTTCGCATGATTTCCACATCTTAGATGCAAAAAAAATTAGAGTTGAACTTGGATTGGCCTCTGCGGGTTTGGACTATAGCCCGGGGGTATATCGGGATATAACTTTTGGCCAACGAAGAAGAGGCTTATGGAATGTTTACGCTGGGTGG
>CAZYHH010000275.1:0-4415 GCA_964647295.1 uncultured Pseudomonadales bacterium | reverse complement strand
CCGTTTGCGCCATTATCTATTGAGCATGCAGTGTATGTGTAATTCTGTCGGCTCCCCGTTAGATGGTTATTAAATGTAGGGAATTCGGATTCTCTGTCGCTGACAGTTTCTTCTCTCACTTCTCCGGAATTGAGTGGTAACGTATATCGTTTGTAGACACCACCTCCAAAGCGCCCCTCTGGATTAAAAACATCTACAAGCGTCGCATTCGCAGCAAAATTGTCCTGATACATTGCATCGACAATGATTTCTCCGTTTTCTTCAAAAGCATTCCCAAAGTGCACGATAGCACCGTGTTCTAATTCAAATTCCTTCTCGATGGTAAGGTCTTCTAGTCGGACACAAATGATTTTCATCCCTATTTTTGGATCGTAGGTAACTTGATCGGAGATGGACTTCCATCCAGACATTACTTTTAGCATATTTTTGAAAACGATAGACCCTAGAAAAAAAACAGCATGATTTTCGGTAAGCGCGAAGTCATGGCAAAAGGGAAACGCTTTCAAGGAAACGGCTTTTTTTGTGCTGAGTTTTCCGTTTCTTGAGATCTTGTAAACGTTGAGGCAGGCCTGGGGCCCCGACCACTTAATGCCCGATATTCCTGCACCGAAGTTTATGTAGTCTCCCGTTTTGGGGTGGACTTTACCGTGAGCGCTAAAGACATTCCCTCTCGACAAACCACCCTCGTAGTTAAATTCTCCGATCGTACTCAAGTCGCTGGGATCAAGACGCCATGGCCTTCCCCCCTCATTTAGCGCGAGCAGTTTGCCACCATGAAAGATGGTACTGGTATTGGCTGGGTTTGCGGGTGCTTTGAGGAAGTTGTTTCTGATACCGCCTGGAATTTTGGTCCCGAACCCCCGATACAATATTTCTTGTTCTTGCGTTTCTCGAATATATTTTGGGGTTCTGACATAAGCGTTTTTGAAGTGGGCTCGACCATCGCGAAATGTAAACGCGCACAGCATGCCATCGCCGTCGAACCAGTGTCCATATTTGGTCTCACCTATTTTTTGTCGTCCTGGTCCATTTCTAAAAAAAGTTCCACGAAGATCGTCAGGTAATTCGCCTTCGATATCGTCGATGAAATAATCGTATTCGTGGTCGAGGTTTTCCAGACCACCGATATGGCTTGGTGGCGTATTGTCGCCAGCAGTACCCACTGCGCGTGAGGTCATATTTTTACTCCTTCGCAGGATTTAAATCCTTTTGAATCACTGTCTTTTCTTCCTTGCTAAGAATACGCTAGATTTTTTTAGCGAGCATATAGGAGAACGAAAAGCATGGGGTCGGAGGTTCTGCGTTGCGGCGAACTAGAATTAGAAGTTTTTCCATTGATAGGGGGTGCTATCGGCGGATTTTCAGTTTCCGGGCAAGACATTCTTCGAAAAGCAGGATCTGAAGCAATTTTTAATTGTGATCCCGAACTGATGAGCGGGTTTCCGATGGTGCCTTATTGTAATCGAATTGAAGATGGGAGTTTTTGGTTCAATGGCCAACTCGTCCAGCTAGAGAAAAATTTTGATATGAAGACAAACAGTATTCATGGAATAGGTTGGAAACGAGAGTGGTCTATTGGGGATAGGTCAAGCAATGGGCTGAGGATCTACTATGAACATGACGGAAAGGACTGGCCCTGGAGATTTTTTTCCGAACAACACTTTCAATTAGAACCTGACAAACTCCTGTATGAATTATCGATAGTCAATTCAGATAGAAGTGACATGCCCGCGGGACTGGGATTACATCCGTTTTTTCCGGAGAGCGAGAAAGCACGAGTTACGTGCGTGTTTGCGGGTTGTTGGAGCTGTAATGATCGGGGTTTGCCTTCTACTTTTCGAGTATTAACACCGTCGGAACAATTTTCCGGGGTTCCCACGATGAGCCAGATGGAGTTGGATCATGTTTATGTCGGTCTGAGGTCAGACGTAAGAATAGAATGGGAGTGCCGACCCTATTCGTTGACTCTATTGAGCCCTAAGGATACCCATGCTCATGTGGTCTACTCGCCTATAAAGGAAGATTTTTTTTGTATAGAGCCTGTAAGTCATCTCCCAAATGTGATTAACATGAATGGGTCTTCCGGGAGCATGACAATATTGAAACCGGGTGAATCTTTGTCGATAAGAATCGTCTTTATTGTGTCTAAGGAGTGATGTTGAATAGATTTGATAACCGAAGTGTAATTGTTACTGGATCAGGTTCGGGTTTTGGGGAAGCGACCGTCAAAAGGTTTGCGTCTGAGGGTGCAAGAGTGATCGTTTCTGATATTGATCAAAACCGCGCTGACCGCGTGGTAGAGGAGATTATTAAAGAAGGCGGTAAGGCAAAATCTGTTGTGTGCGATGTCTCAGTAGAGTCTCAAGTAGAGAAATTAGTTCAATTGGCGTTGGATGAATATGGTGGCGTTGATGTGATGGTCAACAATGCTGGGTACTCGCACATGAGTAAACTGTTGTGGAAGATTTCGGTAGAAGAGTTTGATGCGGTGTTTGCAGTTAACGTGCGAGGCGTTTTTTTGGGTTGTAAGCATGTGATCCCGATGATGATTGAGCAGCGGGCTGGCGTAATTGTGAACATTGCTTCTGTGGGTGCGGTTGCTCCTAGGGCTGGGGTCACGCCCTACAATGGGACGAAAGGCGCAGTGTTAACCATGACAAAAGGACTGGCGATGGAAACGGCGCGACACAACATTCGTGTTAATGCGGTTAACCCGGTTGCGGCGGAGACAGGATTTATGAAGGGTGCGATGGGTGTGGATCAGCTTGAAGACTCGGATCGAGAGCGCCTCATTTCGACGATTCCTTTGGGCCGCATGGCGGAGCCTTTTGATGTTGCCGCGGCGGTTACCTTTCTCGCTTCTGAAGATGCTCGTTTTGTTACCGGTACCTCTTTGAATGTGGATGGTGGTCGTAGCGTATAGGACTCCCATTAGAATAAATAACGTGTTAGTTTTAGTTGAAGTGTTTGTAGAAAGGTGCAGGAGATAACGGTGGCAGAAGCGATAGATTTTAAGCAAATTGGTACTAGACCGGTTAGACCCGATGGCGTTGAGAAGGTAACTGGCCGAGCTCTTTTTGGAGCGGATTTGATTTTACCCAATATGGTTCATGGTAAGGTGCTTAGAAGCCCTCATGCCCATGCGAACATAAAGAGTGTGGATGTGTCTGGTGCTCTTGCAATGGAAGGCGTCTTTTCAGCAATCTCAGGCGCTGATTTACCGCCAGTGGAACCCGGCAGTCCGCTAGCTGATACCGCAAAAAATACGATAGCACGGGATAAGGTCGTTTATCATGGCCAAGCCGTAGCAGCGGTATGCGCTGCTACACCAGATCTAGCCGAGCGAGCGTTAGCCGTCATAAAAGTCGAGTATGAGCCGCTGTCGCCGGTGCTTGATGTGGTTGCCGCGATGTCTGAGGAATCGGTTCTCGTCGATGAGGGGAACTATACTAATCTTCCTGAGAAACCTGAAAAACCAAGTAATGTGGCAAATATCGCCAAATTCGAAAGGGGAGATCTAGACGCGGGATTTGCGGAAGCGGATTTTGTGATCGAGCGTGAATACAAGATGCCGATGGTGCATCAGGGGTATATCGAGCCCCACGCGTGCGTTGCGAATATCGATGAAACAGGTAAAGGAACAGTTTGGTGCTGCACTCAAGGTCATTTTGAGTTTAGAACAACGGTGGCAGGTCTTTTGAAGAAAAATGTCTCAGATATCACCTTCGTGGCGAGCGAAATAGGTGGCGGTTTCGGTGGAAAGCTGATCGCCTATTTAGAACCGCTTGCCGTTGTACTGTCAGAAAAAGCGGGACGACCCGTAAAAATGGCAATGTCCAGGGAGGATGTGTTTCGAGCGACTGGTCCGACCTCGGGTACAGTGATCCGTATTAAGTTAGGTATGAAGAATGATGGCACGATCGTTGCCGCCCATTCTTGGATGGCTTATGAGGCGGGAGCATTTGCTGGTGGTCAGGCATACGCGCCTGGAGCAATGTCGATCTTCGCTCCTTATGATATTGATAATTTTGTGGTGGAGTCATACGACGTGCTGGTCAATAAGCCCAAGGTCGCGGCTTATCGTGCGCCGGGAGCGCCTCAGTCTATGCATGCTTTTGAGTCTGCGATCGATGAAGCGGCGATCAAATTGGATATGGACCCACTTGATCTTCGCTTGAAAAATGCAGCCGACGAGGGAACACAAGCTCCGTATGGGCCTAAATTTCCTGCGATAGGCATGAAGGCCTGTATTGAAGCGGCTAAGAATCATCCCAATTACAAAGCCCCGGTTCCTGAAGGGGCGGCCCGCGGGGTAAGTGCTGGATTCTGGTTTAATATCGGGATGCAGTCTGCTGCTGAGATTAATATCAACGAAGATGGCAGCGTTATGGTAGTCGAAGGTAGTCCAGATATTG
>CAZYHH010000274.1:0-4420 GCA_964647295.1 uncultured Pseudomonadales bacterium | reverse complement strand
AATCACCGTAGTCGATGGCGCACAGGCGGCGCTACACGAACCACTGGACATGCGGAAGCTCGATTGTGATTTTTACACTTTCTCCGGTCACAAAGTCTTCGGGCCCACCGGGGTCGGAGTACTATATGGCAAGCACGATCTGCTGAGCGAGATGCCTCCTTGGCAAGGCGGCGGAGAAATGATCGAATTTGTATCGATAGCCAATAGCACCTACCAGTCGCCGCCCTACAAGTTCGAAGCGGGTACCCCTGCAATTGCCGAAGTGATCGGACTGGGTAAAGCGATCGAGTACATTAATACCTTGAACCGCGAACAAATGAATCAAAAAGAGCAGGCACTTGTGAGATCCGTCGCGAATGAACTCTCTAGCCTGACAAGAGTTAGACTCATAGGTAGCCCTGACAACCGACAATCCGTGATCTCCTTCCTAGTAGATGGATCGCACCCGCACGACGTCGGGCAGATACTCGATCAGCAAGGCGTGGCCGTGCGTTCAGGGCACCATTGCACGATGCCTCTAATGGAACGTCTGAAGATACCTGGCACAGTCAGGGCCTCTTTCAGTCTATATTCTGACGATCAGGACGCTGACCGTCTAATCGAGACTGTAGAGAAAGCGGCGAACTTACTTTAATCTATTGCAGTCATTCAACGTAAAACAAATAAAAAAACATAACATGAGTACAACGCGAACTATAAACGTTACCGAAAAAGCCGAAACTCACATTCTTCTGCAGCTCGAGAAAACTGGTTCGTCTTTGTTGCGCCTGGGCGTCAAAGAAAGCGGCTGCAATGGTTTTATGTATACGCTCGATTATCTAACCGAACCGAGCCCCTCTGATCAGGCGTTAATCGATAAATCAGCATTATCAATTTGCGCATTAGAAAAAGACCTACCTTACGTGTTGGGTACTGAAATTGATTTAGTGACGGAAGGCCTGAATTCCGCTCTCGTATTCAAAAACCCTAAAGCTCTGAGCTTTTGTGGATGCGGGGAGAGTTTTTCGTTCGATTCTCCAGAGTTATTAGGTGTGTCCAACGACTCCAAAATCGAGAGTCTTTCCAAAAACGTAGGTAATCCAAGCTAGTTAGTCTATCGAATGCAGCGCAAGATCGTCACAACCGTTGAAGATTGCCCAGCCAGGCTGGTGCCGACTGGCGATAAGATCAACATCCCAAAGGGTAATTTTGTCACCCTGACCCAATCCTTGGGCGGGAGTTATACCGTCATCTTTCAGGGCAATATGGCGCGGATTTCAGGCGAACACGGAGAGCACATCGGACAAGCTCAACATTCGCTGGAATTTCCTGACGAACCCAGTACCAGTGATGTCTCCTTGACTAACGTTCAATACGCTCTAGAAACGGTCTACGACCCCGAGATACCCGTAAACATTAGAGACCTGGGGCTTATCTACGATATCCAGATCGACGATCGCAAGGTCTGTATCACCATGACGTTGACCTCTCCGGGTTGCGGCATGGGCCCCGTATTGATCGAAGAGATCAAGGATCGGTAAGCCCAGGTACCAAACGAGGACAGCGTCAATGTTGACATCACCTTTGACCCCCCCTGGTCGAGAGACCTCATGACCGAAGAAGCTCAACTTGAACTTGGCCTCTATTAGGCCCAAGTGATTTTAGAAGAAATCAAAGAAACATTTTCCCTGTTCACAGATTGGGAAGATAAATATCGTTATATCATTGAGTTAGGGAAAGAACTTCCAGAGTTTACAGACGAAAATAAAACCGAGCAAAACTTGATCCGCGGCTGCCAGAGCCAGGTTTGGCTCGTCTACGAAATCAGTTCGGAGAAGCACATTCGACTGAGTATCGACAGTGACGCGCACATTGTCAGAGGTCTTATCGCGATCGTCTTAGCTTCTCTAAATCATAAAACAGCCAATCAGATCATCGATTTTGACGTCGAATCTTTGTTCAGAGAGTTACAGCTAATGGAACACCTATCGCCAACCAGGGGCAACGGTTTACGGGCAATGGTAGGCCAAATCAAGACCGTCGCAAAGTCCGCGCTTCTATCGTAATTCTCTCCAACGTTGGTATCGCTGCCAATCTTCAAAATCGTCGACATCCCAGATAGTACGTCCCAATTGCACAGACAATTGAGCTTCTTCGATTTTCGCTAGCGTTTCGCTCATCACCATAGATGAGCTCCACGTAATATCAGAGAACAACCCTTTGTGAGCCTCCTTCATACCTATCAACCCATAACCTCCATCTTCACACGGACACAACACCACGTCATATTGCTTTAAGGACGCAAATGCGGTCCTAACATCCTCTATCTCTAGTGAAGGACAATCACTACCAATTAGCACCACCCTCTCATATTTATTTGTTATCGTCTTAGAAATCGCATCCAACATCCTAATACCCAGGTCATCGCCCTGCTGCATTCGAACGGGGATAGAATACTGATCTCCCCATTTTTCGCCCAATCGGTTGGGCTCCGAAAGCCACAAGGTTGACGATACGCCTGAGCATTCAACTTTATCTAGGGTAAATTCGACCATTTGGATGTGGGCCTCGAGCGCGGCCCCGCTACCAAGCTCGGGAATCAGCCTCGTTTTGACCTCCCCTTCGATGGGGGATTTGGCAAAAACAATTAGCTGTTCACCATCCATCAGATACGCTTTTTTTGATAATAGGCGCGGTGCAGAACCTCTGGCGTTTTGCCAAAAAAATAAAGTAAGCGATACCACCACATCCTCAAGACCGTATTAATGATACCCCGGCTTAACCATCTACGATCGGAAGTACCTAACGTTTCCTTGCAGGCGATGTAACGAGCAGCGATATTGCGTTTCAAACGTCTACTACACTCAACATCCTCCATGAGAGGCTGACGCGGAAATCCCCCGACTTCGCTTAATGCAGATGCAGAAAAAAACATACCCTGATCCCCCGTACAAATCCTTGTGATCCTAGACCTCATGTTCATCATTCGCGGGATCCATCTTAGCCTGGGCATGATCACATCAAATCGTCCCCAGACAATTTCTGATGATTCCGCAAGCAAATTCAGACGAAACAACGGTTTATCTAGACTATAGGAGTCGACATGCAGCACCCAAATCAAAGATTCACTAGATTTATCGAAGACCTTAGCGATTTGATCCCCTCTTGAGGCACATTCCCGGAAATACTCTGCCCCATATAATGAACATTGTCGTTCGGCAACTTCACTTAAGCCCCCATCCACAACAATAATTTCCGAGACCTTACCAGCCAAAGATTGAAGAAGAATCTTCAGCTTCCCATCATCATCAAGAACAGGAACAACAACCGACACGTTAGCCAATATACTTCGCTTCTCTTTATACGATAAGCGATAGTCTTGCCGATCCTACACCAAAGGTCTACAACCCGAATCGATACCTCAACTTGATAACAAAGTAATCGATTATCGGGTCGTTCAGCGCATCTTCAAACAGATCGTTAAATTCATCATCGATGCGCCCGGGCAGATTGCTTCCTCGCGTATAGACAATAAACAGATCAGACAGAGGAGCGATCTCCCAACGATAACGCAATTGGGCCGTTAAGCGAGACAGCGCGAAATCGTCGGTAAGTCCTTCAGGTTTGTCGACCTGGATCAGCGTACCACCACCAGAAGGAATCAAGTAAAAATCTTGCTCTTCCGCGCGGATTGCAGCCCATTGGAGCGACAACCGAAGCTGTTGCTTCGCCGTCAGAAAGACGTCCATCGCCAGTCTCGGCTGGAAGTCATACGCGCCAAAGGCAGTCATGTTTCTGTTCTCTTGGTGGAGAAGCCAGCCATCGTGGTCCATATAATTCAAATCTAAGTCTAATGAGAATCGATCAGATGGCTGAAAACTAAAACCTACTGACGACCTCAAGGTCCAACTACTCAGTTCCTCCTGTCTAGTCCCCAGCAATGTACTAAATGAGAACTTTTTGCTCGTGTCGGTACCAAAACCGATCTCGGCAACGAAACGATCATGCATTCTAAAGTGGCCATTTCCGTAACTCGCTCTATCCTCCCATCGTCTCGGGAAATAATTAAACTCTGTCCGGATTTCATTTAGGTTTTTAAAGGTCCAGGTGTTTCGAAAAAACAGGCCTGAGCGAGTAAGCTGATCGAATCGATTCCATTCGTTATAAAAAAATATGGATCGCCTTTTAGACCTGAGGTGCTTAAGACCGCGACCTGTATAATAGAAGTATCGATATCCTATGCTCGTAGAATCATTTCGACGAATAAAACCAAGGTCTCTTACGTCTAAATTCTCGTCGAGATAATCGATTGTTAGCGAATGCTGGACTCCTCTTCTGGGTTTATAACTAAAATCCGTTAACACGCCGTTCCCTTTGGAATCATCGACATCGCTTCGAATTAACTGCCCATCAATCTGCAGGGCACCGTCGGAAGACAACC
>CAZYHH010000273.1:0-4437 GCA_964647295.1 uncultured Pseudomonadales bacterium | reverse complement strand
CATGCTATAAGTGGAATCGATCTATTGTGGTTCCCGAAAACCATCCGTTGGCACTGGAAAAAGAGCTTACCCTTGAAGTTCTTGGGGCTTATCCTCTAGTTACTTATGTATTCTGGGCGACCGGGCGTTCAACTTTAGAAGAGGCGTTTAAGCGGCAGGATATCAATCCAAATGTTGTGTTTACGGCAACCGATGCTGATGTCATCAAAAGCTATGTTAAGTTGGGCCTAGGCGTGGGGATTGTTGCAGGTATGGCCTTTGATCAAAACGCTGACGAGGGCCTGGTTAGCATGGATGCAAGCCATTTATTTGAGTCCAGCGTCACCGCTATCGGATTTAGGCGGGGAACTTTTCTTAGAAAATATATGTTGGATTTTATTGAAAAATTTGCGCCTCACTTGGATCACTGGAGAGTTAAGGATGCTGTTGCCTTATCCACAGGCAAAGACCGTGTCGAATTTTTCAAAGACATAGAATTGCCGACAAGATAGTTTGGAATTACAAATAATCAGCTTGCTGGTTTGATACAAGACCTTCCATCTACATCGAAAAAGAAATGATATATCCTTAGAGATCAGATTGGGTGGAACGTTTATTGGATATTCTTTGCTTAGATTTGGAGGGCGTTTTGGTTCCGGAAATTTGGCAGGCTGTTGCTAAGAGCACTGCAATTGAGGAACTGAATAAGACCACGAGAGATATTCCGGACTATGATGCTTTGATGTCCTATCGTCTGGAAATTGTGGATCGAAATAGCATCAGTTTAGAACAGATACAGTTGGAAATATCCAAGTTGGAGCCCTTAGAAGGAGCGCTCGAATTTTTAGACTGGGCCAGATCGGAATTCCAGGTTTTTATTGTTTCGGACACGTTCTATGATTTTGCTCGGCCTTTGATGGTGCAGCTTGGCGGTCCGTCTTTGTTCTGCCATCAACTCGTTATTGAAGATGGAAGAATTGCGGGATATAGACTTCGGCAACAAGATCCAAAACGAAAAACTGTCGAGGCGCTTAAATCGCTCAATTATCGAGTGATTGCGGCAGGCGATTCGTTCAATGATGTATCCATGCTTAAGGCAGCAGACGTCGGTTTTTTTTATCGGGCTCCTTCAAATGTTCTGGAATTGCACCCAGAGTTTCCAGTCGCTAATGATTATGATGAGCTAAGAAGGTTGATCTGTTCTAGCTAAGATAAACCATAGCTGGCTATAAGGTTTTATCAATGATCCGTGTTCCCGTGTATAATCATCAGTTCATGAATAATTATGGCGTATTAGGCCACAAAGAGATATTGAAATGAGTGCTGGAGGCAGATTTCTTGAGGCTATAGCAGAGGAAAGTCCCCTACAAATTCCCGGGACCATTAATGCCTATTCTGCTCTGATGGCGGAAAAGTCGGGTTATAGAGCAATTTATCTATCCGGCGGAGGTGTTGCCAATGCCTCTTATGGACTGCCCGACTTGGGAATGACGTCACTGAACGATGTGTTGGCCGATGTTTATCGCATTACAGGAGCCACGGAGCTTCCTCTGCTGGTAGATATTGATACCGGATGGGGTGGCGCGTTTAATATTGCGAGAACCATTAGAGAGATGATCAAAGCAGGAGCGGCCGGAATTCATATTGAAGATCAGGTTGCTGAAAAACGTTGTGGGCATCGCCCTAATAAGGCAATCGTCTCCGTCAATGAGATGTGTGATCGAATCAAAGCCGCGGTGGATGCGAAAACCGACGAAAATTTTGTCGTAATGGCCCGCACAGATGCCTTAGCAGTAGACGGTTTCGATGCGGTTGTCGAACGAGTTGGTGCCTTTGTAGAGGCCGGAGCTGATTCGATCTTTGCAGAGGCTATGACGGAACTATCCTTTTACGAAAGAGTAGTTCGTCATTGTTCTGTACCGGTGCTAGCCAATATTACCGAGTTTGGGCAGACGCCCTTGTATACTCTAGAAGAGTTGAGGAGCGTGGGCGTTTCCATGGCGCTTTATCCGTTGTCGGCCTTCAGAGCGATGAGTTTGGCCGCTCTGGAGGTTTACGACACTCTTCGCAGAGAAGGGACTCAAAAGAGTGTCCACAGTAAAATGCAGACACGAGAAGATCTATATGAGTTTCTCGATTATCACAGCTACGAGACTAAATTGGATGACCTGTTTGAAAACAGATCTGAATAGTTAAATATCAATAAATAGAATGGCTTATTAGTTTTATTCGAGAAATTTATTAAGATAATTTGGAGATGAAATGGTAGATAAACAATTAGGAGGGGCGGGTTTACGCGGGCAAAGTGCTGGAGATACGGCTCTGTGCACGGTTGGTAAATCGGGAACAGGCTTAACTTATCGGGGTTACGACATTACTGATCTCGCGGAAAATGCTAGCTTCGAAGAAGTGGCATACCTCATCTACTATGGTGAGTTACCGAATCAGCACCAACTTGACGCTTATAAGCAAACACTAAAGAACAACCGGAAACTCCCTGACGAGTTGCTTGCTGTGCTCGAAGCGATCCCCGCTTCCGCCCATCCAATGGATGTAATGCGTACAGGTTGTTCAATGCTGGGTAATCTAGAGCCCGAAGGCGATTTCGAAAATCAGCAACACACGGCCGATCGACTGCTCGGTGCATTGCCTTCGATTATCAATTATTGGTACCAGTATAGTCATTATCAAAATCGTATTGAAACTGATACGGATGAAGACTCGTTGGCAGGACACTTCCTTAAAACATTGTTAGGCGAATCTCCTTCTGATCTGCACAGGCGCGTGATGGATGTTTCCTTGATTCTATATGCGGAGCACGAATTTAATGCTTCTACTTTTACCGCGAGAGTTTGTGCCTCGACTTTGTCTGACATGCATAGCTGCGTTACAGGAGCGATCGGCTCGCTGCGAGGACCGCTTCATGGTGGGGCCAACGAGGCGGCTATGGAGATGATTGAGCAATTTTCTTCTGTCGAAGATGCGACTCAGGGTATTCAAGGGATGCTTGAGCGTAAAGACAAAATAATGGGATTTGGCCACGCCATATATAGGACGTCTGATCCGCGTAATGTGATTATTAAGCAATGGGCTGAAAAACTGGCCGATGAGGTAGGTGATGAATCCCTTTATCCGATTTCTTGTGCTGTTGAAAAAGTAATGTGGGATGAGAAAGAGTTGTTTGCGAATGCCGATTTTTTCCATGCTTCTGCCTATCACTTTATGGGTATTCCGACAAAATTGTTTACCCCTATTTTTGTGTGCTCTCGTGTTTCAGGTTGGACAGCCCATGTCATGGAACAAAGAGTTAATAACCGCATAATTCGTCCCAGCGCCGACTATGTTGGTCCCGAGCCGCGTGTTTTAACGCCGATCGGTCAAAGATAAAGATAGATGTTAGTGAGTGGTTTTTTTATTTTATATGCAGTAACTGGTAGTAATATGAGTTCGAATGTTGAAGTGAATGTCAGGCCAGAACCCGACTCTGAGTTGGTGAGCATAGCCGATTACGTTGTGAATACAGAAATCACTAGTAAGGAGGCTATGGAGACCGCCAAAAACTGTCTGATGGATACTCTTGGTTGCGGCTTTTTGGCGCAAAAATTCCCGGAATGCGCTAAGCACCTAGGTCCTTTGGTTCCTGGAACGGTCGTTCCGCTTGGGGCGAGAGTACCTGGAACACAATTCGAATTGGATCCTGTAAAGGCGGCGTGGGATATCGGTTGTATCATTCGATGGCTGGATTTTAATGATACTTGGTTAGCGGCCGAGTGGGGGCATCCGTCCGATAACTTGGGCTCGATCCTGGCAGTTGCGGACTATATTAGTCGAAATAATGTTGCGCAAGGTAAAGCCCCTTTGATAATGAAGGACGTGTTAGTCGGGATGATTAAGGCGCATGAGATTCAAGGTTGTCTGGCTCTCGAGAATAGTTTTAACAGAGTTGGGCTGGATCATGTACTGCTCGTTCGAGTAGCCTCGACAGGCGTGGTTACTCGGATGATGGGTGGAACTGAAGATCAAGTGGTTGATGCTTTATCTCACGCCTGGTTGGACGGCTCGAGTTTAAGAACTTATCGTCATGCGCCAAATGCTGGTCCGAGAAAATCTTGGGCAGCTGGTGATGCCACGTCGAGAGCCGTTCGCTTAGCGATGTTGATTCTCAAAGGAGAAATTGGTTATCCCAGCGCATTATCCGCCGACACGTGGGGTTTTTATGACGTCTCCTTTAAGGGAGAGTCTTTCAAATTTCAGCGTGAATACGGATCCTATGTGATGGAAAATGTACTTTTTAAGATTTCCTTTCCAGCTGAATTCCATGCTCAAACTGCAGTTGAGGCAGCTGTTAGCTTGCATGAAGAAATCATGTCGAGATTCGACGAGATCGAAAAAATCGTAATTACCACGCATGAATCGGCTATACGAATTATTAGTAAGACAGGCGAGCTAAATAATCCC
>CAZYHH010000272.1:0-4440 GCA_964647295.1 uncultured Pseudomonadales bacterium | reverse complement strand
GAATTCAGACGAGAGCCGTCGCTAAAATAGAGCTCTCTAGCTTTGGCCTGACCAACCAAGTAAGGCAGAAAAAACGAACCCCCATAGTCACCCGACAAGCCCACCTTTGAAAATGCAGTGGTCAACTTAGCAGTGTCTACCGCAATCCTTAAATCACAAGCTAAGGCAAGTGAAAAACCTCCACCTGCTGCAGGTCCAGGTATCGCAGCAAGTGTGGGCTTTGGCATCTCATGCAGTAGTCGGGAAAGCTCCATCCCCGAGCGCAACCCTAGAGCCCTGCCTTCCAGGTCGTATCCTGATTCCTCAGAACTTTTCGATTTTTTCGCTTCACTCGCAAATCCCTTGACATCGCCGCCTGCACAGAAAGCCTGTCCTGCACCTGTCAATACCACACATCTCACTGAACTATCTGCTGCCAATCTTGGTAAGGCTTCATGCATTTTGGCCATCATCGGGCCGGTCATGGCGTTGCGAGCCTTAGGTTGGTTCATGGTTAGTGTTGCGACTCCCTCATCAAAACTTTCAATTAAATCATCAGGCATCTGCAAGTCTCCTACTTTTGAATTTCCCATTGTTGGCTAACCAGATAAAAACACCATCCGGCGATGACTAACGCTAACGCCAGTAATCCCTCCAGCGGTCTCTCAATAACCACATATATTAGCGTCCAAAGCATCAAACCGACAAAAACAATCATCGGCCAAGGGTACCAAGGCACCTCGAAAGGACGTTCAATCAAGGGGTGATGTCTTCGGAGATACCAAACCCCCAAGACCGTCATGAGCGTATTCAACCCCAAAGCAAAACCTGAAAACATTAATATTGCTTCAAAAGAAGAAGTCCAAATCAGTATGATGGTTAACGCCA
Source organism: uncultured Pseudomonadales bacterium (assembly GCA_964647295.1). Lineage (GTDB taxonomy): Bacteria > Pseudomonadota > Gammaproteobacteria > Pseudomonadales > Azotimanducaceae > UBA4421. The sequence continues at coordinate 3,573 of CAZYHH010000272.1, read as the reverse complement.
ACTGAAATAAAATTGCGCTCTGCGGTATTCCAGCTTCGTTTTGTTTGGAGAGAAAGGAAAGAAGAGCGAAGTCTTGACCTATCCTCTGTAATGTCCGAGGTCCTGAAAGAATCATCGCGCTCGCAGTAGAAATCAATAAAACGCTCAACATCAGAGAAAACCACCGGCCTGCTTCCCCACCAAAGGCATAAGAAGCAGCCACATAACCAACCTCTAATTTCCCTTGCATCGCATCCATCGGCGCGACCAACAAAAAGACAACGTGTAACAAAATATAAAGCAAGGTAACCACGAGCGTACCCACAACCAAAATTTTTGGCATCTTGGATTGAACATGCTCGATCTCTCCCGCCAAATAAGTTGCTGCATTCCAACCGGTATAGGCATAACTGACATAAATTAATGCGATCGCAAACGATCCATTACCGACCATCGATAGATCGCTCGTTTGAGGGATCCACCTAATATCCTGAAACTGCTCTGATAAAAACAAAGCGCCCACAATAAACAAACAAATAAGAAATACCTTTGCCCCGGTAAAAAACACCTGGAAATTTCTGCTGCTGGTCCGATTAAAAAAATGAAACAGCGAAATCACAACGACTAACCCAATGGCGAATGGCTTGACCGGCACTGAGGGATAAATTGCCTGGAGGTAGGTGCCTGACGTGATTGCGACGAGAGCAGTTGGCGCGGCAAAACCGATGGTCGCAGACAACCAACCCGACACAAAACCCAAGCCGGGGTGATAAATTGAACTAATAAAGTTATATTCACCTCCGGACCTAGGAAGCGCAACGCTCAATTCAGAGTAGCAAAGCGCACCGCACAAAGCCGCGAGACCACCCAACAACCACAAAAAAATAATAACCGGCGCGCTTTGTATATCAAGAAGCTGAAAACCGAGACTCGTAAAGACTCCCGTTCCAACCATATTTGCGATCACTATGCTGATGGCCGAATTGCTGTCATATTGTCGATTTGTCTTGCTCATAACACGTCTCACCAGATAACCTCTCGCCATGGACCCCATAGATAATTACAGAGCGGCTAATGCAGACGATTATGACGCGCTGGTAAAATTACTACCACAACTCGCGGATTTTGAAATTCCCATCAGGCGTTTCGCTAATGACCTTTGGGAGGGGGATGCCGAACTCCTGAAAACAGTTTTAGAGGAAAAAACCCAGGTCACCTTCGCTGACGTTGCGGTGGACTCGGATGACCAAATCCACGGAATTATACTGGTGACGATGCGCGATGAGATGCTCTGTCATGAACCAAGCGCGCACCTAGAAGCGATCGTCGTCGCGCCAGATGCGCGGGGTCAAGGTCTTGGCAGACGGCTCCTGCAAAGGACCGAGGAAAGAGTCAGGGTACTGGGCGCAGAAAGCTTAACTCTTCACGTTTTTTCTAATAACACGAGGGCAAGGTCTCTCTATCGTGGCCACGGTTTTGAAGAAGAGATGCTGCGTTGTATCAAATGGCTCGATTAGCTATCACGAAGAGGGCAGCCTTGTCAGATAATTTTCCGAGTCAACCCTAATTCCCGCCAATCTGACTTCTCCGAAACACAATTGTCTGATGCATAGTGAGCAGAAATTGCTCTTCTACAAACGCCACTTCGATTTGATCCAGAGCCATGAACCAGCAGCGGGTGGAAGAAAATCGTGTCCCCAGAATTCATTTCAACATGCACTCTTTGCTCGCGGTCCAAGCTTTCAATGCCATAAAATCCATGATTCACGAACTCCCATTCGGGAAGCGTATGCTCCTGTATACCGAGTCGATGAGAGCCGGGCAAAACCGATAGACAACCACTTTCTCGGTTCGCCCTCCCTATAGAGGTCCATACGCCAACGATCTCATCTGCTGGACGTAACCTGAAATATCTCAGGTCCTGGTGCATCGGATGCTTGCCATCAACCCCCGAAGGTTTGTTAAACACGTTACTGGCCAGACTATAAAGCGTTTTTCCCAACAGACCTTGTAGAGACGAACAGAGGTTTGGGTGCGAGAGGTAATTAAAAAACACTGGATCATTCTCTAGTGAAAACAACTTATTGACCTCGTCCACCGGATTATCTTTTTCCACAGCCTTTTTGACGACCATCACGTCTTTCATGATCTTCATCATCGGGCTGACTTCAACGTCACCCCCAACAATGGCCTCAAATCTCGAGCTAAAGAGATCCAAATCCGTTTGTGGAATCAGCCCCTCTACAAGAACGTAACCTTCTTTCCAATAGGTCTCGATCTGGTCGGTAGAAAGGCTCATATTATTTTCGCCAACGACTTAGTTTCAAGAATCCGATGCTATTCATAACTTTCTGTAATCGCCTGATACGCCGCGACTTTCAAGTCGGAGCGCAGGCTCCAAGGAGAGCCCATCAACTGGATCATGCCCACCACGACCATTTCTTCAACGGGGTCTATCCAAAAAACAGTGCCCGCAGCACCACCCCAGTTAAATTCACCGTTGCTGCCAAGAACGCCTGCCTTGACGGTATCGGTGACCACGCCAAAGCCTAAGCCAAAGCCTGCACCCATATCGCGCTGGCCTAGAATCGACACTGGAGACTCTCCCGTGCCACTCGCCGTAATACTCGCTGTGAGATGATTCTTGGCCATATACTTGACAGTCTTTTCACCAAGTACCCTGACCCCATCCAGCTCACCGCCATTGCGCATCATTTCAGCAAACTTCAGATAGTCCATGGCGGTAGAAATAAGACCACCTCCTCCTGAATAGAGGGAGACTTCGTCAAAGTTGAACATAGCACTCTTTTCAGTTGCCCCCATTTGAATAAGCAACTCCGGATTCATGGCCACCAGTTTGTTGTTCTTAGGATCCCAGGAGTGGTTGGGCAAAAATCGTGATTTTTTCTCGGCAGGTAGCTGAAAAAAAGTGTCATCCATGTCCAGAGGATCAAAGATGTGCTCTTCAAGGTATTCGTCAAAGGACTGGCCCGATATTCGTTCGATGACCGCTCCGGTCACATCAACTGCTATGGAGTAGTGCCATGCGCTGCCCGGCTCAAACTTTAACGGTAACTTGGAAACCGTCTGCATAAGCGCATCAAGGTTTTCATGTTCCCAGAGCTTCGCCTCAACATAAAGCTTATCGACAGGATCATTTACAGGATCAAATCCGTACGACAATCCGGTCGTATGAGAGAGTAGTTGCTGCATCGTCATGTGGTTTTTCACGGGCACCTGCTCACCGTCCTCATTTAGCACGGTCAGGTCTTTAAACTCAGGAATGAACTTGTGCACCGGATCATTCATGTGAAACTTACCCTGTTCATACAATTGCATGGCCGCAGTTGCGGTAATTGGCTTGGTCATCGAGTAAATACGAAACAAATCATCTTTTTCCAGTGGTCTAGGATCATCCGCTCCTTTATTTCCGACCGCTTCAAAGTGGACCAACTTGCCATCCCTTGCCACCATGGTAATCACACCAGCCAGCTTACCTTCATCGACATATTGTTGAGTCATCTGAGTAATCCGTTCGAGTCGATCAGATGACATTCCCACTCGCTCCGCCTTGGTCTCAGGCAGCGGCTTTGC
>CAZYHH010000271.1:0-4470 GCA_964647295.1 uncultured Pseudomonadales bacterium | reverse complement strand
AAAGACTACCTTCTCCGGGAGGCCTTCCTGAGGCTTAGGCTGCGACATTTGAACCGGATGCCGGCCACTGAGCAATTCTGTCCCACCCCTTGGATCCGAGAGCGGCTTCACCAGCGAGTAAACAGGCCGAGCAAACTCTTGACCAAAAGCCGGACGACCCAGTCGATCCACTTTAGAATCCGTATCAACCGGCGCGCGATCCAACAACTCGGTCATCTCGGACCGAAGTAATTCGATTTCTTCAGAATCGACCAGACCCTCAAAAACGTAGAACCCGGTCTCCCAATAGGCATCTAAAATGCGTGAGGCAAGTTTTCCATTCTTGTCAAAGCTGACCGCTCCTCTATTACCCAAAGCACCCGCACGCAATATCCCCTCTTCGACATACGGCTCCATAGTTTCCGCATGTTCCTGAGCTAATTGAGTTTGTCCAGACATTAGCACCCTCCCCAGAGCGAGTTCACTGCCACTGAATGGTTAGTTTAGCACCCAACCCCAAATCTGGTAGCTCTTTCATGCCACGCGTGCAGCCCACTCGTGAACGGTTTTAGCAAAGAGCTCAGGATTTGCGCCATGCATTGAGTGAGGCATCTTTGGAAAGGATTGATACTCAAACTCTTGTCCTGCTTCCTCGATCAGCTCCTTGACCAAAGCCACTTGCATATCGGAAATCGCGCCGACCAAGTTTCCTTTCTCATTTATTGTTCTTGCGTGATGAGTAAACAAGACAGGGCATCCCACTCTTGCCAGCATGTCCTGGTGATCGCAACCGGCGGTGGCAGAACCCGTCCAGAATGCGTCGCCCCATTCAGGATCGTATTCCTTTAGCGATTGCATGCTCGACTCCACCATTTTTGCCAATGCCAAACCCACCCATTGGTTCTCCATGTTTTTCGCATTGGATATCAGACCGTCAACATCACCGATAGTCCACTGAGATCCTAGATACTTATGAAGATTGAAAAAGAGCGGTCCCGCGCCCTGCCTTATTCCGGGACCGCAAGCCGGCGACAGTTCAGCCGCAAAAAGCGGAGGGTCCTCATAATGAGCAGCCAATATCATTTCCGAGGGCCCATAGGCTGAAAGCCAAGCTGCAATCACACCACCGGAAGATAACCCACTAACGATTGTAGGTCTTTGTATAACCGCCCCAATAAATCTAACGAGGTCGTTTCCAAAATTATCGAAAGTGTATCGCCCTGGAGTTCTGGTAGAACGCCCTTGCCCCCTCAAGTCTACGGCGTAGACGTTATAATAATCAGACAAGAGGTCAATCGCGGCTTCGTAGCCCCACCAGGATTCTGTCTGTCCCGGAATAAGCAACAGAGGCTGATCAGATTGGCTCCCCGCGGTCACATAATTGAGCGTGACCTCGCCCGAGTCGAAACTTAACTCTTCATAAGCATGCGGCACATACGTCTTATCTGGATGCTCCGGACCAAACTTAATCATTGTGACCCTCCACAATTGTCTTGCCAAAAAAACCAGACCGGCACATATTTAGTGAGCGCGTGTTACAGTTTGTAGCAAGGGAACTATCAAAAAACAAAGGTTTTTGAAAATCTTATTTGAAGGTCACAGGAGGATTTATGCCATTTTCAATCATTAGATACTGGAAGGGCTCAATGATGTCGCTTGGTTTACTCTTTTTTATCGGCGGGTGTAATACACCGGACAAGATTCCAACGACTGGTAATCAGGCTGCGGTCACCACTCAACTTCATGAGATTCGATCTGAAATCCGAGGACAAAATGTTCCTGTATCGGTGATCCTTCCGCCCAATTTTAGTGAATCCGATAGAGACCTCCCGTTGTTGATTCACCTTCATGGTGGCGGTGGCGACCGGAACACGTTGATCGGTATGTCTGATCTCTATACCCATATGTTTAGTAGTGAAATCTTACCCTCCATGGTGGTCATCTCGTTTTCGGGCGGTCCAGGAAGCTTTTATTATGGGTCCTGGGAAGAGTTCGTGATCAAAGAGTTACCAGCTTGGGCAAATCAAACGTTTGGGACATCCTTGGATCCAAAGAAAACCCTGATGACCGGCATCTCGATGGGGGGCTACGGCACGTTGAAGATTGCCTTCAAGAACCCTGATCGATTTAAAGCCATCGCGCCCATGGAACCGGCGATCATGCCCATACTGGAATGGCCAGGGGAAAATACACGTGCTTCCTGGTGGTTACCCAAAGCATCAGTCGAGGCAATCTGGGGGAGTCAATCTGGCCCTGAAAAATTCCTGCAAGACAACCCGGCGAACCTTGTTGACATCAATGCGCAACAAATCAAGGACAGTGAACTTGATATCTATCTCGAGGTCGGAGACCAGGACTTTATCCAGCTTCAGGACGGAGCGGAATTTTTGCACCGAGTGCTTTGGGATAACGATATCCCGCACGAGTATCATCTTGTCAGATGGGCAGACCACGTTGGTCTGAGTCTAAACGATCGAATTATCGAAGCCCACGCATTTCTCGCCGCATCACTGAACGGCGGCAAGACAGAGCCTATTAACTTAGTGCTCACAGAAAAAGAGAGCGCCTACGCAGAGAATGCGATGAGCGGGGCCAGCGAAAACGGATATGAAGACGAATCGTTAGATAGTGCAAATACCCTTTTGAGCAATCCCAAGAGAGCTCCATCAGTTCACGCTACACTATGGAAACCTCTCAAGGATTTGGCTGCCGCTGATCCCGACATGAAAAGAGCCTATGGAATACTCCCAGAAACCCAGGCCAATCCTTAGTTTTTCGATCAAATCCAATATTCTTAGGTCATGAAAGGGAATCTAGAAAATGAGCAACACGGAACAGAAAATAGTTACTCACTCCAAGCCAGCACCAATCGTGTTGGGCGCGGTGGCTTTTGGAAAACCCAAACCTACAACCCGCGACCACCCCTTATCCTCTGACGAGTCTTGCGATAACCTCCTAAAACTGTTCTACGAGCGAGGAGGTAGGGAACTGGATACGGCTCGTGTTTACCAGAACGGCAATTGCGAGGGCGTACTCGGTAGACTCGATATCGCCAAAAAAATCCGAATCGCCACCAAATACAATCCCAACTTACCGGGAAACCCGGAACAGCAGCTAGACGAATCCCTGGCCGCTCTGCGACAGGATACGGTCCCCATCTTCTATCTACATATGCCCGCGACCGAGATCAATCTGGAGGACACCTTAGCCTCGGTTCACGCGGGCTACGAGGCAGGCAAATATAAAGAGTTCGGTCTGTCCAACTTTCCGGCCTGGCAGGTAGTCGAAGTTTGCCAGTATTGTCAGCGCAAAGGTTTTGTCTTGCCAACCGTTTACCAGGGAGTTTATAACGCTCTGAATCGCACCTCCGAATACGAGCTTGTTCCCGTACTCAGAAATTATGGCATCAAGTATTATACCCACGGCTCTTTGGCAAGCGGTTTTCTGACTGGCAAATACCAAAAAGGCGTAGCACCGGTGGCAGGCGTTGATCGTTTCGCACAGAAACGGCGCATCAAGCAATATGAAGAGCGATATCTAAAGCGCGACGAAATGTTTCTCGCTCTAGACACAATAACAGAGGCCTCAAACGCAGCGGGAATTGAAAGCATTTTGGAAGCCACCGTGCGCTGGACTCAGCACCACTCTGCAGCAGATGGGGGTCTAGGTGATGCCGTCTTGATTGGGGTCTCACGAATCGAACAACTCGCCCCCATCATGGACGCCTCCGATAAGGGGCCCCTTCCTGATCCGGTCGTCGAGGCCTTCGAAATAGCCAGTGATTTCGTCAGAATGAAATCCGAGTACTATTTACAATACCCCTACCCCAAAGAGGGTAGCCCCTGGAATAACCGATTGAGCTAATAGCCGAAGTTGCGTTAGCTAGCGAATCTTGGCATCACTTCACGAGCGAATAATTTCATCGATTCCAGACTTTCAGAATGCGTCAGATCTCCCCAGGCGAAAGCACCAAGTAAATAGTCAACGCTATTGGATCCCACGATCTCTTTGACATGCGCCCCTATGGTTTCAGGAGAACCGGCGAGGACTATTTGAGCGCTCATTGCGATCTCGAGATTACCACCAACGCTGGGGTCCGGAACGGGTTCGGTCTCGTATTGATGCCACAAGCTAATCAGATTTCGGTGATATTGGGGAAAGGCTTTGCCAAGCCTTTCGAGCGCCTCTTTGTCGGTCTTTGCGACATAGATATGACGGGTAACCCCAATCGTCGGGTCCTCAACAGATGGGTTCCAGTCTACGGTGGCTGAATCAACCAATTCTCGATAGCGCTTGACTTGGTCTGTCAACGCACTGATGGGCCCACCGATAATCGTGTTCAATCGATGGGTCCCCGCATAATCCACATTACCCGGATACCAAATCGGCGGCCCGCCTTTCTGATAAGGACTCAAGATAATAGGCGTTTGCTCAAAAGAATAACGTTTACCTTGATGCGATAGGGTTTGCCCTGAAAAACCGCACCTGAGG
>CAZYHH010000270.1:0-4491 GCA_964647295.1 uncultured Pseudomonadales bacterium | reverse complement strand
CTGAATCTAATCAAGCCACAGTTCCGGAGTACGTTTTTTCTTTATTAATCGCAAAGTCCCACGAGAAATGGGCTTGGCCTTACAAACAATGGATATTCGAGGCCTTAAGTATGAAGCTGAATACCATCGGTATTATCCAGCCGCCGAAATGGCATCGCATGTTATTGGCAAAACGAATATTGATGGTGTCGGTGCCGAAGGATTAGAACTTTCTTTGGACGTAGAATTACGAGGGCATTCTGGAAAAAAATTAGTACTACGTGATCTTAAGGGCGGGTTAATACGTGATTTGGAATATAAAGCTATGCCCAAGTTTGGCAAAGATATTAGACTGACTATTGATATGAATCTTCAGTTCATCGCGTATAAGGAATTGAAGTCTGCCATTAAAAGCCATCACGCCAAGTCTGGCTCCCTAATAATGCTTGATGTGAGGTCTGGCGAAGTACTGGCCATGGTTAATCAGCCTTCTTACAATCCAAATGAAGCGGTTATCGATTTGAGTACGATGAGAAATCGTGCAGTAACTGACGTTTATGAGCCGGGATCTACGATTAAACCCTTTGCTGTTCTGGCTGCTCTTGAGGCTGAAGAGTATGACGCGGATTCGATAATAGATACTTCGCCAGGAATTTATCAAGTTAGTGGCCATTCGATTAACGATCCTAAGGATTATGGGAAATTGTCTTTGGCCAAGATTATTCAGTACTCCAGCAATGTAGGTATCGCAAAGATCGCCTTGACGCTGCCGCAATATTCTATTTTCGAGATACTCAAACGAGCTGGTTTAGGCCAACGAGTAGGTATTGATTTGCCTGGAGAGCGTATGGGTCATTTGCTTGATAAAAAGCTAGATATACCGATTGAAAGAGCTGCATTGGCCTATGGCTATGGATTAACTGTCACGCCCCTTCAACTAGCTAGTGCTTATTTGAGAATTGCTTCCGGTGGTTTAGCTGTGCCAATTTCCCTGCTAAGAAGAGATCAGAAGTACGAGCAAAAGCTGGAGCGGATCTATCTTAAAAGCCATACTCAACGGGTAATGCAAATGATGGAACTGGTAACTTCAAGGGAGGGGACTGGTAGGTTTGCAGCTTTAGAAAATTATCGGGTTGCCGGAAAAACAGGCACTGCCCAGATACTAAAGAGCGGGCGATATGAGACTAGCAGCCACAACGTAGGGTTTGTCGGGATTGTTCCAGTTTCAAACCCTAGGTTGCTTATTGTCGTTGTCGTCAATGATCCTCAGGCCGGTGTCAGCGGTGGAGGCACTGTGGCCGCGCCGATATTCGCTCGAGTCGCAAGCCATAGTTTACGTTTGCTGGGTGTAGAACCCGACAAAAAGTCGTTGCTTCTTTCTCAAAGATCGAAAAAAGGGCTGAATCAAGGTTGAACCTAAAAGATTTTTTGCAGGACGATCAGATCCCAGAGATCGAGTTTTCGGGACTATCGGAAATGTCTACAGAGGTAGAAGAAGGAGATGTTTTTTTGGCGCTAGGCTCTTCGTCTCAAGCTCGTGAACATATTCTTGAGGCAGAGTGTTCTGGAGCATTAGCCGCGTTGGTTGATCAATCTTTGCAGCTCAACCTTCAGGGGTTGAAACTGCCTATTTTTCGGCTGGCTGGATTAGCAGAGAAAAGAGCATCATTGGCATCAAAGTTTTTTTGCGAACCTAGTGATAATATAGATTGTATAGGTATCACGGGAACTAATGGAAAAACCTCTGTTGCCTATTGGATAGCTGATTTAAGTTCTCGATTGGATAAAAAAATCGGATATAGCGGGACTTTAGGGTGGGGAAATCTCAAGGACCTTAAACCAACGCAATTGACTACCCCGAACCCCGTCGACATCCAGCAGAGATTAGCATGGTTTGTGAAACAGGACTTTGCGGGTGTTGCTATAGAGGTGAGTTCGCATGCGTTAGATCAAAGAAGAACGAGCGCCATTAAGTTTGACACCGGCGTCTTTACTAATTTGTCCAGAGACCATTTGGATTACCATAATAATATGGCAGCTTATGCGAAGTCTAAAGCAAGACTCTTTGAAGAGTATGACTTAAAAAACGCAGTGGTGTGCGTTGATGATCAGATGGGCAGGAAATTAGTGAAGACCTTGAATTTCGATGTTTTAACCTATGGAGTAAAAGGAGATGTTTCTTGGTCACTTCAATTGAATTCTAGTGATCATAAAGTTACCTGGAATACTCCTTGGGGTATCTTCAAAACTGTGCTTCCTGTTTTATCTGAATTTTCCGTTGCCAACCTAGCTGCAGCCATTGGAGTATTGTTGAAGTCGGGTATTTCACTGGATGAGATCGTTTTAAGTATTGAAAAACTGAGGCAAGTGCCGGGTAGGATGGAGGCAATTAGTTCAGAGGATGGTAAGGGACCGAAAGTTATAGTCGATTTTGCGCATACACCTTCGGCGTTAAAAGCGGTTCTGAAAAGTCTGAGAGTGAGAAATAAAGGTAGGGTGATCAGTGTTGTCGGCTGTGGTGGTGATCGAGATACAGGGAAACGCCCTCAAATGGGAGAAGTTGCTGCTGCGCTATCTGATTTAGTGTGGTTTACCTCCGATAATCCAAGGTCGGAAGACCCAGAGTTGATAATTGATCAAATGATGTCCGATCTTCGTACGGACAATTTTTGCGCCGTTATCGATAGGGAAACGGCAATCATGGAGGCCATTTCTGAGGCTGAAATAGGGGATATTGTTGTGTTGTTTGGCAAAGGCGATGAATCGACACAGGAGGTAAATGGTTTTTATTTTCCATTCAGTGACAAAGAAGTCGCGAAAAAAATCTTAGGGAGTTTAGGCTAGTGCTTTTATGGTTGACCGATTACCTTTCAGAATATGTTCGAGCCTTTTCGGTTTTTCAGTATCTTACATTGAGAACAATGGTTAGTGCGATGACTGCATTATTCTTGTCACTCGTTATTGGTCCAATTTTTATTGATAGGCTTTCGAAGCAGCAGATCGCTCAAAAAGTTCGAGCAGATGGTCCACAATCACACCTTACCAAAGAAGGTACTCCCACGATGGGAGGAGCTCTGATTATTGTTGTTATTAGCGTTGCTACCTTGTGCTGGGGTGACCTGAGTAATCGATATATTTGGCTGGTCTTAATAGTAACTGTGGCTTTTGGTCTGATTGGCTGGTTGGACGACTACTTGAAAATACAACACAACAATAGTGAGGGCCTTATTGCAAGATGGAAAATATTTTGGCAGACATCGGTTGCTCTGGTTGTTGCAACTTATTTGTACGTTACAGCCGATACAGCCCTTCAGGTTGACCTCATCGTGCCTTTCTTTAAAGAAGTAGCCCTCCCCGTAGGGGTCGGCTTCATCGTAATTAGCTCACTAATGTTGGTTGGAATGAGTAATGCGGTGAATTTGACGGATGGTCTTGATGGTTTGGCTATTTTGCCTGCGGTAATGGTTGCAGGTGGACTGGGGTTGATCGCCTACTTGGTAGGTAATGTTGAATACGCATCTTATTTGCAAATCCCCTATGTTGTGGGCAGTGGTGAATTAAGCGTATTTTGTGGTGCCCTGATCGGAGCGGGTTTGGGTTTTTTGTGGTTTAACACTTATCCTGCGCAAGTTTTTATGGGCGATGTAGGATCTTTAGCACTTGGAGCTGCGCTTGCAATTGTGGCAATAATTATTCGGCATGAAATTGTACTACTGATAATGGGAGGGCTTTTTGTTTTGGAAACAGCAAGTGTGATTGTTCAGGTTTTATCTTATCGATTAACTGGTAAAAGAGTTTTTCGTATGGCGCCGATTCATCATCATTTTGAGCTTAAAGGTTGGGCAGAGCCCAAAGTGATTGTTCGCTTTTGGATTATTACATTAGTGCTCGTTACTATTGGTATTTCTAGTTTGAAGCTTCGTTAATTGTTAACGCTTGATAGTCAAGTTATTGGTGTTTTTGGTTACGGCAAAACGGGCGAGTCTGTTGTACGTTATTTAAGCGAGAAAAAAAAATCTGTAGTTGTATTTGATACTCGACCGGCTCCCAAAAATCTGATGAAGATTCGAGATGTGGAATATAACTGGCAGGTTTTAGATTGGATGAGGCCGGATATCGATTTTCTTATTGTAAGCCCAGGGTTAAGGTTTGATTTACCTATATTGCAGCAGGCCAAAGCTGAAGGAGTGGTTCTTCTAAGTGATATTGACCTTTTTTTTATTGAAGTCAATGGTAAAGCCGTCTTCGGTATAACAGGAACTAATGGAAAAAGTACTGTCACTACCATGCTAGCGCATGTTTTCTCGGAGAATGGGTACGTTTGTTATTGTGGTGGTAACCTAGGGCCTCCTGCGCTTGATATACTTAGTTCCGACTCGGACGTATATATTTTGGAGCTCTCGAGTTTTCAATTGGAGCGCATGCAGGCCTACCAATTCGAAGTTGCAGCAATATTAAACATATCGGAGGACCATTTAGATCATCATGGCTCAATGATCAATTATGTGGATA
>CAZYHH010000269.1:0-4497 GCA_964647295.1 uncultured Pseudomonadales bacterium | reverse complement strand
TCTAACAGCAATTGCGCACGAATCCGATGTGACACATTTTTCATGTTGATGATCGAGTGCTCGGGCATCCGCACATGAGAGGAGTTATAGGTAATCGAATCGTGGCCCTCAAGTGAATGCGGAACGGCATAATCTCCGCCACGCCTAGCTGAAGCATCCCTTAACGGATAAACAGACATATCCTTCGCTTCTCTTTCAAAGATCTTTTTTAACTGCAAAAGACGTTCTGGCTCAGACTCAGCCAGATTCCTCGCCTGAGAGAAGTCATCCTCAATGTTGTATAGCTCCCACTCCTCCTCGGGACCATCAAACTCATAACCCGCAAAACGAATCCACGGTAACCGTCCATGAAAACAAGAAGCCATCCAGCCTTCATGAAAGATCGCTCGATTCCCCAATATCTCAAAATACTGTGTCTTTCTCTGGCTTGGCACCTCTGAGTCAGAAAAACAGTAGCGCATGCTGATACCGTGTACGGGCATCTGTTTTATCCCGTTGACCTTTTCAGGCATTTCTATCTCAACGATGTCCAACACGGTCGGGAAAAGATCGATCACATGGTGAAATTGAGAACGTTGGTTGTTTTTTGTTGTTTTTATCCCTTTTGGCCAGGAGATCGCCAACGCATTGCGGGTCCCTCCGAAGTGAGAGGCCACCTGTTTCATCCATTGAAATGGAGAATCCAGCGCCCACGCCCAGCCGACATTAAAGTGGTTCTCGCAACGGTCGGTACCAAAATCTTCTATATGATCGAGCAACCACTCCGGTTCTTCGTGTACACCATTTTGAAAAGAAGGGGCACTCCAGGCCCCATGTATCGTCCCTTCGGCCGAAGCACCATTATCTCCAGTCAGATAAATCACCAGCGTATTATCAAACTGCTGTAGCCGATCTAAAGCATCAAACAAGCGCTTTACTTGCGCATCCGTATGCGCCAGAAAGCCTGCGAACACTTCCATCAAGCGTCGCGCAACGGGTTTGTAACGATCAGGATAAGAGTCCCAGCTAGGCACTTGCTCCGGTCGAGGTGTAAGCCTGGTACCCTCAGGAATAACCCCCGTCTCAAGTTGCCTATGATAAATATCTGACCTGAGTTGATCCCAACCTCCATCGAATTTACCAACAAAAGGCTCGATCCATTCCTCCGATACATGATGGGGTGCATGAACGGCCGCCGGCGCGAAATAACAAAAAAATGGGCGGTCCGGAGCGGAAACTTTCTGACGCTCCATCCACAAAATAGCCTGATCTGCGAGATCTTCTGTTAAGTGATAACCGGGATTGTTCAAATGCGGTTCGATCGGCGTTGTCTGATCATAGACCGGTGGCTCCCAGTGACTCGCTTCAGCGCCGAGTATTCCGTAGAACCGCTCAAAACCTAGCCCGGTTGGCCAACGATCAAAAGGCCCCGCAGGACTTTGTTCCCAGCTAGGCGTGAGGTGCCACTTCCCGAAGCAGCCGGTCGAATAACCACTTTGTTTCAGAATCTCCGCTAAAGTTGCTGACTCTTTGGGAATCGCACTGTCATAGGCCGGGAAGCTATTCGCGATTTCGGTAATGCCGCCCATGTGGACGCTGTGGTGATTTCGACCCGTTAAAAGCGTTGCCCGAGTCGGCGAACAAAGCGCAGTCGTGTGAAACTGATTGAACGTTAATCCTTGTGAGGCCACTCGATCAACGCCCGGACTGGGAATTATTCCACCGAATGTTTCGCAGCTACCAAAACCGACGTCGTCGAGCATCACAACCATCACATTAGGCTTGCCTTTTGCTTCCTTGGACAATCGCTTCGGCACGCCTTGTGAATCTTTATAAAGACGATCAACTTTGCCTTCAAAGGGTTCAGAACCCCTTGGCAATTCCTTCATAAAAAACTCACCTGTACGCTACCTCTGCAGGGTCTCTAGATCGAAAGCCGATAGCAAATTGATTGCCTGTTCTCGATCTTCATCCAAGACCCCTTCCATTCCGATCAGCACTTCGCTCAACGCCAACTTCCCGCCCAACAACTTTGCCCAGACCTCCTTGGACAACGACAACTTGGTATCACATCGTTCTGAAGGCACGCTCACCGCAACCTGATTTCGAATCATCAAGCCACTAGAGCTTCCATCATCAAAGTCAAATCCAATACTTCCTTGACGAGAACCGATTTTTTCCGGGTCTAGCAATACCCTGAGAATTGGCACCCAGCGAGCTGCTGAACTCGACAAAATTTCCTGCTCGCGAAAACGATGTATACGGAACCGAGCCAAATCAATGCTCCCGTCGAGCTCTAGCGCCTGAGTCAAACACCAATTCCGAACATTTGACGCACTAGAACAATAGGCAATCGCTCGCAATGCGGAGGCGAGTCTAGACTTATCCTCTTCCGCATCATCCGAAGGCAAATCAAGGACCAGATAAGCCCCTATTTCTGTGGCCCAACGATAGTCTTGATCTGCTAGAGCTCGATCAAATAATTTTCTGGCCGCCTCTCTTCCACCAAACGCCTCTACCATTTTTTTTGCTCTTTCTGGTTGAGGCGTCGGGAATAACTTGCTCGGGTCTTCATCAAACCATCCAAACAGGCCGGTGTAGACCTGCCTAATATGATGCTCGACGACCCCATATAACTGTTGAGTTCTAAAATCATTTTCGTGGATTTCTGGCAGACTAATTCTCCCAATCGCTTCATCCAAAGTAAGCCCTTGGTTCGCCGCTCGGACGGTCTGATCCCAAATAAACTGAATCGAATCACGATATCTCAAGATCGAAGACGTAATCTCAGATCGGCCTGACATTGGTGGGCCATGCGCGCAAATCTGATGCTCGACTTCAAGTTCTACCAATTGATCAAGCCCCTGTAGCAACACTCTTGGATCGCGGTATTCCTCGCCTCGAATGGCAAAAACATTGAACAAGGTTGGCCAGAAAATATTATTAACAGCAAGATCAAGCGCCGGAAACCATATATTGACCGAGTCAGTCGCGTCTGATGGCGCTGGATAAAAAACCACATCAAGACCCGCTATCTTGGCCTCATATTCTTCATCGAATGTATGAGTTGCCGGTAGGTGACCTGGGGTAAATGGATGGTGTGACGGATTACGATAAAACCGACCTAGCCCTATATTCACTAATGCGTCTGGTCCATTCTCGGGAAGCATCATCGCAAATTGATGGACCATACCCCTCGATCCGCGGGGCCCGACCTCACCACCGAATCGATCCAGATTCGCCTCAATTCCAGCATGTCCATAGATGGGAAACTCATCGTCTCCCCTTTCCTCTACGATTGCCGAGGTACCAGCGACATAATGAAAATGCGTATAAATACACGCAACGATAGGCTCGTCGGTCTCGCGACGAAGTCTTGCGATCGCCGTTTGCATCTCTTCCCGACATTCACCTGTATCGATCGCAATAATCCCCTCTGGCCCACGAACGAATGTCTGATTCGACAGACCATTACCCACAAAACACCAGGCGTGCTCTCCCACTTGGTAAAATTCTTCCTTAAGACGCTCAGAATGATCTAAAAGCTGAGGATGCGAGAACTGGCCATCCGGACCCACCCGTTGCTCACCAACTCTAAAGGCATCAGTCGAGTTACTCATACAAAATTTCCTCTTGTGTTTGGTGTTCGTTGATCAATAGAAAGTCCCAGGAAAATCCGACAACACTCTCCTAGATGGTGATGCTTTATCAAATTAAATCGACAGGTCTTTTAGGTTGTAGTCTTTCACAACTCTAGCCCAATTTTCCTCATTATAAGCAACAGACTCTTCTTGACCGACTAACGGCTCATAACGGTAGCGGGTCTCCTCTGCATAGAACTGAGATCGAGCATCAATCGCGATCCCAATCACCTCGGATCGTTCATGAACTCTCTGCTCATCATAAACAGTTTCTGAATTTTCACTGAGGGCCCCTTTGGCACCAAGGACCGACTGTCTACGGTGAAAACCAAAGGTTAGCGAGACACGCAAATCCGGAGAGGTGTTGGCGAAGGAACAATGCAGAGCTTGCCGATTAACGATCGTCACGTCACCAGGCTGACAATACAAAGGGACAGCCTCGGGCAGCCTTTCCCCGTCAGGGTTTGCCCGCACGCGTTCCTTAATGTCAATTTTTCCTAATTTGTGGGTTCCTGGCACTACCCAAAGACAGCTCCTAGGGGTTGTTTGATACAATTGCACTTGAAAATTAAAGCCGTGAATACCCTCATCCCAATTCTTGGCTTTCCAGTGAGTCACACCGTCCTGATGCCAAGAGACCGAGCCCCCTACACCAGGCTGTTTAACAAAGGTCGCATCGTTGAACGGTACAAAATCGTCACCATTAATCGAGCCAGCGATCGCCAATAGATTCGGATGCCCATATAAACGCAATCCAGATTCCATGGTTTGGCACATTCCAGACATAATAAAGACTACCTTCTCCGGGAGGCCTTCCTGAGGCTTAGGCTGCGACATTTGAACTGGATGCCGGCCACTGAGCAATTCTGTCCCACCC
>CAZYHH010000268.1:0-4537 GCA_964647295.1 uncultured Pseudomonadales bacterium | reverse complement strand
TAGACGCTCGGCACAGTGGCGCGCATGATCATCATGGGTGTGTGATCGCTGGCTAGTGTTTTCAGCTGGCCGAACAATCCGAAATCTGCCAAGGACGGCCGGGTGCCGAACAGATACTCGTCCCGAGTTACGAAGCTATCAAGAATGGCTAACAGCTCATGAAAGCTTTGCTCAAGAATCGGTTTATTTTGTGGTGTGCACCCCACCAAGGGCATTCGCGACACCTGACGATCACGAATTGCTCGCGCCTCCTTCGCCAGTGCCTCTCCTCGCAAACCAGGCGTATTGTCGCTAATAATTTGTCGGCTGCTGTACTCCTGATCAACCTCAAGGTCCCACCGGTAATGAAACATCATTTTCGTTACCCACTCGTCGGCCATGTCCTCGATAAGAAAGGATAAATACTCTATGGCAGGGTCTGTGGGTAGGATCGAGCGCCCGCTATGCCTGTCTTCTAACATCAGAGCTAAGGGCGTGGAGTCCACATGCAAACTGCCATCTTCTGGCAGGCGCAGAATCGGAATCACAGGTGGGCCATCATGTTTGATCTGACCGCGTATTGCTGGCGTAATTTGAATCCAGTCAAAGGGTAGTCGCCGGTAGTGCAAAATCGCTCGCATCTTCTGCGAATAAGGCGATCCTCCTCCGCCATATAGTTGGTATCGCTTTACTTTGTCACTCCTCGTTCTGGTAATGATTTCACCGCTTATTCCTCACGACCAGGCTCCTACGGCTCATCTGATCAGCCTTAGAGCCTGATCCAAATGGGTGAAGACCATGCGCGTTCCTGCAGAGAGGCCGCCAAATCAGAGCGCGGCTCGGTACCCGCTTGAATGGCATCCCAGGTATTCCATCGACAAGTTGGGTTTTCTAGTACTCGGGCGTAGTAGAAAGCAGGCTCGCTGGCATCAAAGTTCGGGTCGGTCCAAACAGTACGTAGCTCCCCTGCGCCCGTGTTAGCACTGATAGAACAGTCACTCAAATCGACCACAGCGCCATTGTCAGGACAGCGGTATGAAACGGAATCTACCGCCAGATCACCCGCGCAAGCAACATCGATTACCTCTTCATGAGTTTCACCGGTCGCATCAATCCAGCCTTTGATGATTTGCAATCGCTGTAGAGGGGCACTGTTGGCATCAGCCTGAGCCCATACGGCAAACTGTGGTGCGTTGGAAAAATCAGGAGAAAGATCTGCGCCCATGGTGACGCCATTCGCATAGGCTTGCGTCACGCCCTCTGCAGTTTCGAATAAATCATCCGGCAAATCGTATCCCGCAAAAAATCGCAGCCGAATACGGGGGCCAGAGGTCGCGAAAGTCTCCTTGCGCCGAAAAGCTGCGTATATCGCTTCACGAGTGTTTTCTTCAGCCCACACGGCAGCCAGACCTGAAGCACCAAATTCCTGTTGCTGGCCACCCATAAAACTCTCACCGTCGACTTCCACTACCTCCTGGCCAGGAAGAATGTTCACCAAAGTGCTCTCGATAAGATCCAGTGGAACTGAACCACGCATCCGTGCATCCGCAGATAGGACGCCCAGCTTAGAGGAGAAGTCAGATTCATCATTTTGTGCAGCAGCGGTATGTGTATCACTGGAGCCAATCACGCCAAAAGCAAAGGGATTGGTGATGCCTTGGGCTTCTAATTCCAGTCCATGTCTCCAAGCTTCACGCACATAACTACCTTCCGGTTTGCTAGGCAACGGCTTCCCCATGCCCACCCCCCGAGTGCTCACCAACTCGAAGTTCGCCCATTCATCTCGGCTGGACAAAGCAGGATGGGTTTCAGACGTGCCTTTGATCTGAGTGATTTCCACCAGCGGTTCATTACGGATCCGTTTTCCGGTGTATTCATCGTCGAACGGATCTCCTGCCCAGTCCTCGAGCTTAAACATATGACCGTTCGACTTATTGGAGTTGTGTGGTATGGCCAGTGATTCAACACCTGCTTTACGCAAGGTATCCATCCAATTCCATAAGTCTTCAGGGTCCCTCGAATGCATCCGCGAAAAAGGTACTTCAGGCACGCGATCGCTACCTTCGAAGATCACATTGCGGTGCAGGCTGCCGTTATCATCCGAGGTGGTCGAGTATTCGTAAGCTACGAATGTGGTAAATCGACCTGGGTCGTTGTGCATATCTGCCGCATCGATGGAGTCTGCCCAGGCGCTCTTTGTAATGGCCAATGGCTCTTCTGGTTCAACCTCCCCTTCAACAATCGCAAGCGCCAATGCTCGAGCAAGACCGAAACTTCGCATCCGATCCAACGTGCTCAGAATCCCCATATTGTCGGGTTCGTTCAGATCATGCACTACCTCGGCAAACGAGTGCCTGGAGAAATCGCTACTCGTATCTGCGGCAACCGGGGAAACACCCATGAAGAACCCGTGATCGGTAACACCGTAAAAATCCAGTGGTTCGCTGAGTTGCATTTCGAAACCAGCCGGATGCTTGATGGCTTCACCTTTAGCGAAGCGATATGCGTCATAAGGTGTGGCGACTGTCCCGAAGGCAAAGGCGTCAAAGGAATATCTGGTGTGAACGTGCAGATCACCGAAATAGGCGTTTCGTTCTTGATTAGGATCTGGTCTACCGTCGTTCGGCCGCGCTAGATTCCTTTGTTCACCAGTTAGGCGCTCAACGATCGTATGCTCAGTCTCGAATAAAGGTTTCGTTAGTGCTGTGCGTTGCGTTTCCGACGGTTGACTCGCACCACCACATCCAGCAGCAAGGCTTGCGAGTGCGAGCAAACCAAATAAATTTCTATTTAACACTATTCAATTCCTCCAGTTAGGGCCAGGCAAAATTCGGCTAGTCTAAAACCACATCTCAACTATCGGCCCAACTTCACGTGCATCGTTTTCTAATTTGTTTAGTTGTATCACTTTCTGACGATGCTCCTCAATAGCAGCTTGAGTGCGCATACCATGTTTGAAGTTTGGGTGTTTACCGTCAGTTCACAGTAAGACCAGCAATAAGACCGAGGGATTAAAGAAAATAAAAAACTAATGACAACAATTAGATAGGGTAAGTAGTGGCGGAAGAGGTATGCGTCATGCCAATGAAAATATCTTAATAAAAACAATCCGTTACAACTCTGTTATTGTTGAGTGGGAATGAGGGGTGGCTCTGAAACCCTTATAAACACTGGGTTTCAGGACTTCAATTTTCTAAATCTAATTTTGTAAGTTATTGATTTTATGTGCTTTTAAAAACCTTATTACACAGATAGCTACACACTAAGGTAACTATTGCGCTTCATAAGTTACTTAATATCTTCAGTCATATGATATGACTCCCAGATGCTTGCTGGTTATCTGAGGGTTTTTCTATTCCACCAGAAAATAACTGGGGTTATTAATGATGTTGGAAGCACCCACAATACCCATATGGGTTCAATGTCAACATTAACCACTAAAACAGCCGTAATCACAGCTATCGTACCACCCATCATATTACCCAAGTGTCTTGCTATTCTTTCTTTGCCGATAGCTGTTTTATTCTTATAACTCTTAAAATCACCATAACCCGAAGCAATTGCTAAAAATCCGAAAACTAGAAGAGCTATGTAGAACGAGTTGTTATCCATGAAGAAAATTATAGCCAATATCCACATCCCTAGCCCTGATAGAATCATTAAGCTAACGGCAATCCAATCCAAAGTAGTTGCGACACCCTTTCTATTCCTAGCAAAGCGGATACCTGCGAAAGCTAAATGGAAAGAAAAGAAAGCTATTAGAAACAAAATGATGTTGCTGGTGATAATGGACATTGGAATAGCTGTTAAGAAGATAACAGCCATGCACCAGAAATATGCTCTACCTGAAACCACATGAATCCGTCTGCCTTTTTCCGAGCAAACTGCCAAAGCGGAACAAAGCAGAGCAAGTGTTCCAGCTAGGATATGTATTGGTAATAAGATTTGCATTTTCTGGTATTATGTTTACTTAGTTAACAAGAGAGTATACAGCTAATGTATACAAAGTAAACATTGTTTATGATATGAGCTACCACAAAGAAAATCTGAAAGAGCGGCTAGCAGAAATTGCTTGGGAAATTTGCAATGCAGAGTCTTGGCAACAAGTTAATATGCGATTGGTAGCAAAGAAAGCCGGAGTATCAACAACTGCCTTCTATAGACACTTCAGTGATAAAAATGATTTGAAAGCTGAGGTGATGAGAAGGGGCTTTAACTTGCTATTTGAAGGCATGAAGGGCTTCCACAGTAACGATGGTTTTGCCTCTTATGGAGCTCATTACATAAGATTTGGACTGGAATATCCGCATATTTACGATTTGATATTTGGAGATACGGATATAGATATGACTCTCCATCCTGAGTTAGAAACTCTTTCAAAGGCATCATTCGACGGTTTAGTTGAGGGAGTAAAAGCTTTTATGCCTAATCAATCTCAGAAGGAAATCTTGTTAAAAGCATACAATGTTTGGGCATCTGTCCATGGGTTAGTTGGAATTTTAAGGCGTTCGGAATGGGAGGGAAGTAAAACTGAAACTCTTGAATGGATTGAAAAAAA
>CAZYHH010000267.1:0-4568 GCA_964647295.1 uncultured Pseudomonadales bacterium | reverse complement strand
GCGGCATCAAAAACATTACGTTATTTAGACTCACCAGAAGTTGATAGTTTCAACAAAATCTCGACGACTCCCTGAGCCTAGGTAAAACTCATTAAGGCTCTCGACCAGACACATTAAAATAAAAGCGGGGCGATTTTACCAGTGTGGTTGAATTTCTGCCATTGCTTATTAGGAGGACAAAAACTGAATCATGATTCCGGCGGCAATCGCCGAGCCTATGACCCCCGCAACATTTGGCCCCATCGCATGCATCAACAGAATATTTTGCGGGTTGGCTTCAAGCCCAACCTTGTTGACCACTCTCGCGGCCATGGGCACGGCGGAAACACCGGCCGCGCCAATCAGCGGATTAATGGGACTCGAGCTTAACCGATTCATCAATTTGGCCATGAGCACCCCGCTTGCGGTTCCGATCGCAAACGCGACCGCACCGAGCAACAAAATACCAAGCGTATTCAAATTCAAGAAACTCTCAGCACTAAGTTTCGAGCCAACGGCCAAGCCTAAAAAAATGGTCACGATATCTATCAGGGCGCCCTGGACCGTCTTCGACAGCCGCTCGACGACCCCACACTCTCGCATTAGATTTCCAAAACAAAACATCCCAAGTAAAGGCGCTGCCGAAGGCAGAAAGAAAGCGACCAGCAGCAGCAACATAAGAGGAAAGACGACCTTCTCCAGGCGTGAGACCTGCCTCAACTGGGTCATCGTGATCGCCCTTTCAGAATCCTTTGTGAGCGCTTTCATAATCGGGGGCTGGATAATCGGAACGAGCGCCATATAGGAATATGCTGCAACCGCGATCGCTCCTAGCAACTGTGGCGCAAGAATACTAGAAACATAGATAGCGGTCGGACCATCCGCGCCTCCGATAATTCCAATTGCGGCTGCCTCTTTCAACGTGAAATCAAATACACCCAGCTGAGAGAGACCGACTGCTCCAAGGAGCGTCGCGAAGATACCGAACTGCGCAGCCGCTCCGAGCAAGAGCGTCTTAGGGTTGGCTAAAAGCGGTCCAAAATCCGTCAGAGCGCCTACACCCATAAATATAATGAGAGGGAAAGCACCCGTCTCAAGCCCGACAACATAAACAAGATGCAGGAGCCCATCACCGGTAGCGATCTCCACACCCGGAATATTGCTGAGCAATCCACCAAAACCAATTGTCACTAACAGGAGTGGCTCAAATTTTTTCGCGATCGCAAGATACAAAAGCCCAAGACAAACTAGGATCATCACGACCTGCCCGGCCTCAATCTGAGCGATACCCGATCCTTGCCAAAGCTGTTGAAGTGGATCCATAAACGTTATCTAAACAATCGAAAACAGCGCGTCACCGACTTCCACCGAATCCCCTTCCTTAACAAGCATATCCGATAACACACCGCTCTTGGGCGCACTGATTTCAGTTTCCATTTTCATAGCTTCCAGGACAACCACCGGTTGGCCTTGCTCTACCTGAGATCCGGCTAAAACCAATATCTTGAATACGTTACCCGCCAAGCTAGAGCTCACGCTATCGCTGGAACCAGAATTCGTGACAGGCTCCGCAACAGCAGATTCAACGACTCCGGCATCACTCACTTCCACACGATAATTCCGGCCGTCTACCTTGACATCATAAATCGACTGGCCGGGGCTCGAGTTCATTGTTTTCCGAGTTGTCGACGTTGGCTCTACTTCTTCGCCCGGAACCGGCTCAAAGAAAGATGAATCGCCTCGATTTTCCAAAAAGCTCAAGCCCACCTGGGGAAAGAGTGCATAGGTCAGCACATCATCAATGGGCTCTTGAGCTAACTCGATACCCTTTTCCTTGGCCAATCCTTCAAGCTCCTGGGCCAGGCTTTCGAGCTCCGGCTCTATCAGGTCGGCTGGCCTACAAGTGATCGCTTCCCCGCCTTCCAGCACTTTCGCTTGTAACTCCCTGTCTAAAGGCGCGGGCGTCGAACCGTACTCCCCCTTAAGCACGCCAGCGGTTTCCTTAGTGATGTTTTTATATCGCTCGCCCAGCAAAACGTTAATCACGGCCTGGCTCCCCACGATCTGAGAGGTCGGCGTGACCAGTGGAATGTAGCCAAGCTCTTCTCTGACCTTGGGGATCTCTTCGAGAACCTCATCTAATTTTTCTGTCGCGTTCTGCTCTCGCAGCTGATTTTCCAAGTTCGTCAGCATGCCGCCAGGAACCTGCGCAACCAAAATCCTTGAATCGACACCTCGCAGCGACCCTTCAAACTTAGCGTACTTTTTCCTGACATCCCTGAAGTAACTGGCAATTTCTTCAAGCAAAAAAATGTTAAGGCCCGTGTTTCGTTCGTTCTCTTCTAGTATCGCGACCAGAGATTCGGTAGCGGAGTGACCATAGGTCATGCTCATCGAAGAAATAGAGGTGTCTACATTATCGATACCCGCCTCGATCGACTTCACATAGGTAGCGGTCGACATACCCGTTGTCGCGTGGCACTGCATGTGAATCGGTATATCCAGAGTGGCCTTTAACCGGCTCACCAGCTCAAAGGCGACATAGGGCTTGAGTAAGCCGGCCATGTCCTTGATACACAGACTGTGGGCTCCCATGTCCTCGATTTGTTTTGCCAAGTCCAGCCAGAGATCAAGCGTGTGGACGGGACTCACAGTATAGGAAATCGTGCCCTGCGCATGCTTACCAATGTCAACGGTCGCCTTGATCGCTGTGCGCAGATTACGCATGTCATTCATAGCATCAAAGATACGAAAAACATCTACACCATTTTTTGCTGAGCGTTCCACAAACTTTGAGACCACATCATCTGCATAATGGCGATACCCGAGAATATTCTGGCCTCTTAATAACATTTGCTGAGGGGTGTTCGGCATGGCCTCTTTCAGCAGACGTATTCGCTCCCACGGATCTTCGCCTAGATAGCGAATACAGGAATCAAAGGTCGCTCCACCCCAGGACTCAAGCGACCAAAACCCGACTTGGTCCAGCTTTTCGGCTATGGGCAGCATATCGTCAATCCGCATCCTAGTAGCAAGCAGGCTCTGGTGGCCATCCCTCAACACCAACTCTGTTATTCCGAGCTTCTTTCCCATCGAATTCAAACCTTCTTTCTTATCTGTTTCTGTGAGCCGTGATAGCAGCACTTATGACCGAGATTAATTTCGCTTTATCTACATCATCTTGGCCAGCTGCGAGAGAAAAATGTGAAACGAGTTTCGACATCAGCATCGAACAAAACACCAACAGGGTAAGAAAGGTAAATACCGTCCCCATGCCAACAAGCATCAACTCTAGACCTTGAATCAAAAGAACCGACATCGCTTCCCCAAAATTTAATCGACTGCCTTCTCAGTCCTTAGTCTAAGCAAAATCGCGTTTACTTTAAAACTCCAGAAACCAGATTTTTCCGCTAGATTTAACCTCAGTTCTACTGCTGGATGACCTGTCCCAAGAATTAGATTTTAGAGGGCTCGTTATCGCCGCGCTACTTGTCGCTTCCCAGAAGACCAATATTGCCGGACTCCCCTAGCGGAGCCGCGTTTGACATATCCATAATCTCATCCAGGCTGTCCACCAGCTCTTCATAGGTTCCACGGTCACCCAGGTTAACGCCTCGATTAGCTACCACTTCGGAACGCAAGTACCGCCCGCTAAGTCCGTGCATGACCACCCCAGTCGGCGCATCTTCACTAGATAAATGTAAGGCAACCGGCGTGACTAGCTTAGGATGTGACGTTGGCCGGGGATTATCCGGATCGATGCCATATTCTTCGTCTAACGCAGTCATTCTTGTATCCGCGCCAGGGGAAAGGCAGTTGACCCGTATACCATGCGCTCTTCCTTCCAATGCAAGAACGTTCATCAGCCCGAGCATCCCCATTTTTGCCGCACCGTACGCGCTCTGGCCAAACTGGCCAAAAATACCAGAAACTGAGGTCGTCAGGACGATCCTTCCATAATTATTTTCGTACATCACCGGCCAGGCAGCATGACTCACGTAGGCTGTTCCCAACAAATGCACTTGAACAACTAACTGAAAATCTTCAACCGACGTATTCTTAAAGGTTCGGTTTCGAAGAATTCCGGCATTGTTAACCAGAATATCTATCGTGCCGAACTCGTCGAGAGCTTGCTGGACGATCGCTTTTGCGCTTTCAGGTTCAGCCACGGAATCATAATTAGCCACCGCTATGCCACCTGCATCCCGAATTTCTTTGACCACCGCATCGGCAAACTGACTGCCCCCTTCTCCTCGAACATCCGAACCCAAATCATTGACGACGACCTTGGCCCCTCTTTGCGCAAATTCCAGTGCGTGCTCCCGACCAATCCCCCCACCGGCACCGGTCACGATCACTACTTTGTCCTGAAACTCGCTCATCGGGTCTGATTGAGTCCAGCCATAGACCCTTCTTCACGCCAGGCTTTGGTGATTCTAAAATAAGGCCTGGACCCCTTACCGTACGGTCCGTTTTGTACGCTTTTGGGGTTTGGCTGGCCTTCATTATTGTAATAACCCGGGGTGCAGGCGGCCTGAAAATCTTCGCTAAAACGAGACACCGAAATAATATGATCAACCCACTCATCT
>CAZYHH010000266.1:0-4602 GCA_964647295.1 uncultured Pseudomonadales bacterium | reverse complement strand
TTGCATCGATCAAACTAGGACCCGGAGTCCGAAGTGATTCAGCCAAAGCCTGATTTAATGCTTCTGCAGTTCTAACCCGCCCAGCGGGCACACCCATACCTTCAGCCAACGAGACCCAATTTAACTCAGGATTACCAAGATCCAACATACTCATCGCCTTTGGTCCTGGATTGTGAGCTCCGACCCTTCCAAACTCAATTTGCAAAATCGAGTACTTCTGATTAGCAAACATTATTGTGGTGACATCTAAACGTTCCCTTGCCTGAGTCCACAAAGCCTGAACGGTATACATCCCACCACCATCGGCTTGAAGACATATTACTCTTCTATTAGGCGCTGCGACCGCTGCACCAGTGGCGCAAGGCATCCCATAACCAATAGACCCTCCAGTTAACATCAACCAATCATGGGGAGGACAAGCTCGCGTCAATGCATTTGAACCGCCACCACATGTCCCTCCCTCATCGACAACTATTGCATCCTCAGGAAATAAATGACCAAGAGAAGCGCCAACGGATAAAGGAGTAAGTTCACCCTTAGGAAGTTCTGGTCTTTCGACACTGAGTAGATTGGGTTTTTGCTCTAGAGCTCCAACTTTTTCAGCCAGCGCTTCAAGAGCCCCCATCACATCCTGGTCTCGTTCAACTAATGTGTGCAATTGACATCCTTCCGGTGTCAGCCAGTTTGGTTTATCCGGGTAAGCGAAAAACGTGACCGGAGGTTGACTACTGCATAAAATCAGATGGCGTGTACCAGCAAGCACCTCGGCTGCCTGCTCTCCAAAATAAGGGAGACGAAGCAATTCTGCACGACCGGCGCCTCGTTGGAGTCTAGGAATAAAAGTATCCATGATGACTCGAGCACCAGTAGTCTGAGAAATCTTGTCGGCAAGTTCGGATTTTTCGGCGGTTATATGCCCATTCATCAAAATGACGCTAGGCTCCTTACTATTCAGGGCAGATGCCACCTCATTTACTGCATCTTGATCATAGGGCCTTTCCGAAATAGGAGCTCCTGGCGACACTGTGGAACTTGTGCGATTCCACGCGGTATCGGCAGGTAATATCAGAGTAGCGACTTGACCAGGTGGGGTAAGAGCCGCTTGCACTGCTTCTGCGCCATCGGCAGCCACTTCATCAGCAGACTGAGAGACCTTCACCCACCCTGACACGGGCTTCGCTATACCCTCGACATCGGAAGTAAGAGGCGCGTCATATTTTCGATGATAAGTCGCGTGATCTCCCACTATGTTGACCACTGGGGTCCTGGCTTTTTTTGCATTGTGCAAATTAGCCCATCCATTTCCGAAACCTGGTCCCAAGTGAGTCAGGGTGGCTGCCGGAAGACCTGACATTCGACCGTAACCATCGGCTGCTCCAGTCACTATCCCCTCAAACAATCCCAACACGCAACGCATTCCTGGATTAGTATCGAGCGCTGCAACAAAATGCATCTCGGATGTCCCAGGGTTAGCAAAACAAACATCAACGCGAGAATCGACTAACGTTTGGACCAAGCTCTCTGCACCACTTCGATCTTTTACAACTTCAGACATCGTCCATTAGACCCTTATTCATATAAAGATTTAATATACTCGGCCAGACATGTATGCGCTATATCGATGCGTCCTTTGCTAGACTATCAATAGGATGGCCAAATACTCAAAAAAAAATCGAAGTAGAGAGAAAAACCCGGCCCTTTAGTAGTATCAATGCAACTTAAAGAATCTCTAAAATATTTAAAAACAGAAACGAACCGCAGACTACGCCGTACTCTGCCGGAAGCAAGAATCGACATCGTAGCGCTTCCAACCTTGCCCTCCATTCGCCTTGGTCTGATCAATCGCGACTTCCCCACAGGGCCGTTAGAACCCGAAACTATGAAAGCTGTAATAAGCAAACCAGCTTATTGGGCTTTTTGTTGGGGAAGCGGATTAGCCGCAGCTTCACATATTCTAGAAAAACCCGGACTGGTCAGAGGGAAAACCATTTGCGATCTTGGATGTGGTTCAGGCGTGGTAGCTATTGCTGCGAAAAAAGCTGGAGCCAGCAGAGTCTGGGCTTGCGATATCGACGAAGATGCTCTGACTGCCACAAAGCTCAACAGTCGCCTAAATAATGTTGCGCTCAATCTGATTAAGACGCTTGAAGATCTGCCAGAAAAGGTAAATTTTATGTTCATGGCCGACGTTCTATATGATAAAAATAACTACCCGTTGATTGATAGTGCTCTTGAAAATGCAAAAAATCTTCTGATTACGGATTCAAGAATCGATAGCCTAGCGGACGATCGATTCAGTATTTTCAGGAAAACAAAAATGCTCACCTACCCCAATCTAGGAGAGTTTGAAGAGTACAAAGACGTTACTTTCTTTCAATCCAAGGATTAGACCTTCAGCGATAAACAGCTATAGCCAAGTCTTCCGCAAAAGTCGCCGCGATTAACAATTCACTTTGAAAAATTTTCGAATTAAGCAAACTAACGGCGAACTCACGATCCTTAAAACCTAGAAGCCACACGTGTCTCCAATCTGATTGTCCCCAAACAATGGGATCCCTCAACTCTAATTCCATAGATATATTTTGATCAATAATACTCTTCTTTAACTCATCTAACGCGGCAGTAGTTTGCGGGTCATCGTTTTTCGGGTTGATCATACATATCAATACAAACGGACTGGGTTGATATTTTGAATGTGCATACCCGGCGAAGGTCACATCTGTTTTTCTGTCTTCCGAAATATCGGTCAGGCCGTCTTTAAGATCAGGGTTTGTAATCGCATAGACATAACCATGATGATCTATAAATTCATAAAGCATTAACCCTTTAGAGTAATCACGAATATCCTTATTGACTGTAAAATCCAATCCGAGGTCTAATTTCAACTCCCCTCCTTCTGACTCAAGCATTTGCTTCACTTGGGCTAAAGAGTCAATTATTCCGCCATCCTGCTTTACGTGTACTTGGGTTTGATTACGAAAACCCAGCACCCAAAAAGATTGATCATCATGCCCATCCAGAAAAATTAGTTGGTAAAATTGACTTCCGCCCGGCAAAAAGATTCCCATCGAAATCAACACAGAGATCGAAAACAAAACCAATACAAAACGCACATAAGTCGACATATCACACCGGTCATTGCGACTGCAGCAACTAAAGGTCTACTATTCTATAAGAAGTTCTATGCACCGACTAACCAAATCACAAAGATGCACCTAAAAGAAGCCAAAATCAGAACCGGACAAGCTAGCCTTAATGTGTTTTCTATGGGTAATCCAACTTCAAAACCGATCGTACTGATTCATGGTCTTCGAGATTCAGCAAGATCGCTAACCTATGTCGCTTCTAAACTAGAACATAAATACTACGTGTTGTTACCAGAACTGAGGGGACACGGCGGAAGCCAACGATTTCACTCTTACAACATGCCAGATTTTCTCGGGGATCTCTATCACGTAGTGGATAGATTCACCGACGGCAACTGCGCTTTGTTAGGTCATAGTTTAGGAGGACACATCGCATCAAGATATGCGGCCTTGTTTCCTGAACAAATTAAAAGCTTAATACTTGTTGAAGGTCTAGGCCCGCCAAACCAGAAAAGTCTAACCGATTCAGACGAACTTCAAACATATCGAAGCACACTCATATCTAGATCAATAAAAGTAAACAAAACATCTAAACCTATGCTCAATCTAGAAGAGGCAACAAACCGCCTAAGGTTAAACAATTCGCGACTGGGCGAGGCTCAGGCAAAAAAGATCGCTGAATTTCTAATCACAAGATCGCAGGGCAGCTTGACCTGGAACTTTGACCCCAAAACAAACGGTGTGTTTATAGGAACCTCCTATGCCGAAAACGAAAAATTTTGGCGCCAAATAATATGTCCTAGCTGCATCGTTAGCGGGACCTTATCCTATGAATATTGGGAAAAAGAGAGCATCACCAATAACCGACCAGCACGCTTTAAAGAGGGAGAGATCGAAAGGCGAGTTGCCTATTTTAAGCAAGCAGAACACCACTGGTTCGACAAATCCGGCCACATGGTTCATTACGACGAACCTGATAAGCTGGCAGATCTTTGTAACAACTTTTTGGAGAAGAAGTAT
Organism: uncultured Pseudomonadales bacterium; assembly: GCA_964647295.1. Taxonomy (GTDB): domain Bacteria; phylum Pseudomonadota; class Gammaproteobacteria; order Pseudomonadales; family Azotimanducaceae; genus UBA4421. The sequence goes on along the minus strand of CAZYHH010000266.1, from coordinate 496 downwards.
GAGTGAGATTATCGCAAGCGAGCACCAAAGTTTTGATGGGCCGGAAATCGTAGCCAATCTAAACAAATATCTGCGCTTAAGAGCCACGCCTATCGGTATGAAATTATTTAAAAACATATTTAAAATGGAATCGATTGACCGTATCCGGAGGCCTAAAGACATCCATACGACCGATCAAATTGTCGGCCAGGCTGCCAGAAACGGATGGACAGTCGGAGTGACCGCAGAAGACTTAGTAGGCGCCCAATGCAGCACTGTTATCGGATTGCATCCTAGAGATAAAGAATGGCTGTCTGGAGATCGAATGGCAGGTGTCTGGTATGCAGATAAAACAGAAGCCTCGGCACATCAAGAAGCAATGGATGTAGTCCAATACGGTAAATTTGAGGCTATGGCTGTGAGTCCTCTGGGAAGCGGGAGACTAAATCCCCCCGATATTTGCCTGATCTATGCAACGCCCGCACAAATGATTCTCTTCATCAATGGACTCCAATGG
>CAZYHH010000265.1:0-4615 GCA_964647295.1 uncultured Pseudomonadales bacterium | reverse complement strand
GCATCCAAGAGGATGATGTCGGGAACAATTTTTTGAGTAATGCTTATTGCTTGGGTTCCCCCTAGCGCAACTAACACTGTTAGGCCTGCTTCTTCTAAAGTACTAGTTAACATACCAAGACTCTCGGGAGAATCATCAACTACAAGAACCATTTTACCCTCGATACTTATTATCGGATTTCGTTGTGTTGACTCTTTTGAATATTCCGTCACTGATTTTTGCTTTCTAACATTCTTACAATTTCGTTATGAGATTGCCCGATAGCTAAGTACTTTAGATTATCCAGAAACTTTTTTTCTGGATAATCAAGATTTTCGATTTTCCTAATAGTCTCGTTAACTCCGGTTGCGTACCCAATTGCGGCATAAGCTTTGAGTCGCTCAAACAAAGGATGATCAATTTGCGTTGGAGTTTTCAAATTTTCATCAAATGAGCTCGATTTAGAATCATTGCTATTTTTCTCGTATACCCATTCAAGATTCATTAGTTTACCTAAATGCTCGTAGAGATTTTCTATATTAATTGGTTTTACTAAATAGGAATCAAATGGGGCTTCTGAATCCTCTTCTCCTGGAGTTTCCCGCGCACTCGCCGAGACCATTATGATTGGTTGTTCTATGTTGAGAGCGCGAAGTTTCTTAGCTAAGTCAAAACCGTTTGTATTTGGCATAGAGACGTCAATTAAAAAAGCATCTACCGTATGGCTTTCAAGCTGTTTTAAACAACCAATAGCATCCGGTACCTCTATTACTTTAAATCCTAGCGGGGTTAACAAATCAGCCATCAGTTTTCGGTGAGAGGGTTCATCATCAACTACCATCACTGTTTTCTGGACGCCTTTAAAGCTGACTACTCTTTCGATGGGCGAGGGAATTAGAGGTGTAGAGTACACAGGGGATAGCATTAAAGAGATTCTAAAGGTAGTGCCTTTGCGAGGAATGCTTTCCACCGTGACTTCTCCACCTAAGATATCAGTCAGGAGTTTGACTATGCTTAGACCAAGACCTGTGCCTGCAACTTTTGCGTAGCTTTGATCTATTATTCTCTCGAATGGCAGAAAAATACGTTCTAGATCCTCCTTTCCAATACCCACTCCGGTATCTGTTACGGTGAATCTTGCCACCTGATTACGATATTCAATTTTCAATGCAACTTCGCCTTCTTGCGTGAATTTGATTGCGTTGGAAATGACATTCAATAAGATTTGTCGAAGGCACTTTTCATCTGCGATTACATATTTTGGTAAGTTGTCGCAAGCCTCGTAGACAAAATTGATAGATTTTTGTGAAGCTTGCTGACGAAATATATGTACGATTTGCCCCAATAATTCGGTTAGGTTTACCTGAGCGTGGTGCACCTCTAGTTTACCTGCCTCAATTCTTGAGAGGTCAAGGAGGCCTTCTATTAGGTCTGCAAGATGTTCAGCACTACGGTGAATGACGGTCACCCACTCTTTTCGCGCCTCGGGTATCTCTGTGTCCTTGCTCAGAAGTTGAGCGTATCCTAAAATAGATTGTAGAGGCGTCCGCAATTCGTGGCTGATTCCTCTTAGGTAACGGCTTTTCGCATCGTTCCTTGCTTCCGCCAACTCCTTCGCCTCCTTCAGAGCTTGATCCGTTTTTTTTCTCGCATCTGCTTGCCGCGATGTTTCTCTTGTATTTTCAGTGAGCTCTATACCTATCAAACCTTGGTTGTTCTTAAGAAATAAAAACAGCGCAAAAGACAAAGCAAGAATCGCCGCTAATAGCAAGAATACCACGGGTAACTGGACTTGGATCTCGCTTGTAGTACCTTGATTCTCTAGCAACGATGGCTGAAAAATCATTATTGTTACTATGGTTATAAAACCTGAAATAGAGCAGGATAGGATCGCGAAACGAATAATAAAACTGCGTACCACGATCAGAAGTCGAAGGTTGAATTATTCGTTTGAAAGACAAAGGCCTGTAATTTCATGAGGTTCTGAGAATACTTTTAAGTTAAATCGAAACCATTGACTACAATAACTACAGAATCTGAGTTATTGCGTAAGAGTATGCTGTCTGTTGGTTTTTCGCAAATCTGGTCATCAAGCTCTGGCGTTTAATAGGCAAAGTCTTAAGAGGGAAAAATACCGCTTATTTGAGACGAACTATGCATCCACAGGTGCCAAATGACGGTTCACATCGTGAGCCGAGAATTTTTGTAACGAAGACGTATGTAGAACCTCGATTAAATAGGACATAGCGTAAAAACCTGACCCCAAAAAAGAATCTCTTTAGTTGATTATTGGTCTTTGTTTAAGGTTAATGAGATTTGTTAGTTTGGTCAGCTAGAATACTAACTCATGCTATCCATTTTCCCTTGTAGCCTCCGCAGTTGGTGATTAGCATCTTACCAACGGAATCGTCTTCAATACCGTAACAAATGTTTTGATGTGTTTTTTCCAAATGAATCGGAACATCAAAAGAATAGTAAATCGCTTTCCCCAAAACGCCGGATAATGCATTGAGATTCGCGGAGAACACAAGTAGAACCATTAAAATCTTAATTTGGTGATTCATTTTCTAAAGAAGACAACGATCGGAAGGACCAATCCCCCAAGAAGACAGAGGTAGTGGGCCAAAGAATTTCCTTCCAGCGAAAAGACTATCAATCCAATGCTGATCAGATAATAGATAGCCTTAGCTTTCAACATATGTGCAATCAGATTAGTGTTCACCTTTAGTATACATGCCCATGAGGCTCCAGAGATCCCAATTTGCGAGAAAGCATAAAGATCAATCAGATTGACCCGGAAGAGTCTGGATAGAAGCGCGTTTAAGAATTCCTTCCCAGTGAATACCAAAGGACCTAGACTAGCTAGATGCGCTCTTTTAGCTCAATTTCTCGCGGCTGTATTTTTAATTTAAGTCAAATTATGAGAACTCAGGCTCGCCAAAGAGAGCCTTTTTTCATCGGCCAGAACCGGGACACTAGTCACAGCCGTTAGCCCAATTGACAGAAATAGGGAAATGGTGATCGTCACTACTTCTGGGGTTCTCTATTTGAGAAACTTATATGCGCTACTTACTGTACTAGAGAAGGCTGCCAATACATAACCACGTTGGGCTCGATCCCACGTCCGGGGTACCCTCTACTTATTTAGTTGGGACTCCTGAAGTTAACTAGTATAAGTGTGAATAAAACCAATAACTTAATAAGTATTGAGTAGTAATGGTAGAAATCGAAACAGAAAGATTAACTCTAAAAAAATTAGGGCTTGCTGATAAAGAGCGATTAGTTAGGTTAATAGGGGATATTAGAGTTTCAGAAACTTTGATTGAAGTGCCACATCCATATACTAACGAAGATGCTGAATATTGGTTGAATATTGTTAACTCTAGCGAGTTCAAGCTAAGTATCTTTCAAAATAATGTTTTGATAGGTGGAATTGGTCTAACACCTGAAGATGATGGTTATTGTGAATTAGGTTATTGGTTGGGTTTTGAGTATTGGGGAAAAGGTTATGCAACAGAAGCGTGTATTGCTTTGCTCAATTATGCAAAAACAAATACGTCGTATAAAAATTTTAAGGCGACTGTTAACAAGGGAAATACTGCTTCTTCAAAAGTTCTTAAAAAAGTAGGTTTTAAGCAAATTGGAGAGGGAGAGGTTTTTGATCTTTCGACACAGGAAATCATCCCAAGTTTAAATTATGAGTATTTTGTACCAAGAGAGAAGTAGAAAATTTCATTACTAATGAGCTACACAGTTACGAATTCAGTTTGTTTCATTATGAAACAAGTTTGCAATGCTCTCGATGCAGCTTAGTGATTTGACTGGTATAAGAATAAAGATGCTAACGCCATGCACTACAAAAACACTGCAAAGTAAGTTTCTCTGCTCTGCAACACAGGTATTTTCTGGGTTTGAGTTAGAGTAGTTATTGAGTGGGAGTAATGGGGTGATACTAACCTATTGATATATAGGTTTGTGAGTTGCAAAGAGCCCCAAAAACGGGGCTCTTTGTAACTTCTTTGTAATTAAAACACCTAGATAACTCAATGGCTTAGTATCACCCCATTACTCCCACTCAATAGTAGGCTAGTTTGAAACCCTTTAGATAATAGGTTTCAGAGGCATTTTTTAATCACTTTATTGAACCAAGGGTATTGGTTCTTCGTCTAGATAAAGTCGATTATGCAGTCTAATAGGTAAATTAATTCGCCATCTAATAATCTTGGTTACGGGATAACCCCAATTATAAAATCTGATGTTCCATTTAATTTTCCATTTAAGATATTTTTTCATTTATTCCCGCTAAATGTTTAACTGAAACAACCTCCTACTATGAAAGGGTTTGCAAGCCGAAATTCTGACTTTACAACACTCACTCAGGAGGTTCGAAGTATCTTTTCCATCTTGCGCCCCTTCGCACGTTCGTCTACAAGCTTATCAAGATATCGACACTTTTTTGTCAGCGGTGTTTCAATCTCTTCAATACGATATCCGCATATCACGCCTTTGATTAGGCCGGCATCTGGGTTCAACTTTGCCTTAGCGAAAAACTCTTTAAGTGTGTCTTCGCCTTTTATCAAATCCTGCAGGACTTCGCCTTCGTAACCAGTCAGCCATGTAATGACTTCTTGCAGTT
>CAZYHH010000264.1:4411-4628 GCA_964647295.1 uncultured Pseudomonadales bacterium | reverse complement strand
TGCGCCTAGCCTCAAAGAGTGGCAGACAAAGTATGAAGAATGGACAGGGTTGGCAGTACCACTGTTTAAGGAAGGTAAAGCAAAAGATGCCATGGCGCACTACCCGTGGTTTACAACACAGGGTGAGCCGTTTACTACGCTTGATAAGCCTATTTCCCAAGCAAGAGCGGGGTTGATCACGACGGGCGGTTATTCTATCGAGGGTGAGCAGAAAGCG
>CAZYHH010000264.1:0-4401 GCA_964647295.1 uncultured Pseudomonadales bacterium | reverse complement strand
AATACCTATAGATGTTGATCGTTCAAAGTTAAGGATCGACCATCCCGGTTACGATCATAAGTACGCTGAAGAGGATGTAAATTCAAACTTGCCGCTGGATCGACTAGCCGAGTTGGTCGAAGAGGGCGCAATTGGATCGCTTTCCGAAAACACAATCATGTTGATGGGATTACAGCCAAATGTAACGCCAGTAATAGAAGAGACAATCCCAGAAATCGTCTCTGCCTTCAAGGCCGATGAGGTTGATTTGGCGTTACTAATACCGTCCTGACCGGTTTGTCACCAGACCGTGAGTCTGGTTGCGCGAGGCTTGGAAGCTGAGGGTATCGCTACTTCATTGGTGAGTGTGATGCCGGGGCTGAGCAGTCCTGCAAGACCTCCGAGACAAGTGATTCGGAGATTGAATATAGGGGCTACTGTAGGACGCCCGCATGATGTTTCCGGTCAGCGAGAGACGCTCACAAAAATGTTGAGACTGGTCGAGTCCGGTGAGTCTCATGGAGTGGTCGACAAAGAAGAGAAAAAAGAGAATTAGTATTTGCCTAAACCGCTAAGGTGATTTGGCTATGGCTGAAGAACAACAGTACTACGAGCAAATAAAAGAGAGATTTGCCAGTGAACGCGATCTGAGGTTGAGCTATCGGCCTGAGGGTACTGAACAGTACACGTCGGATTTTTCTGGGGCTAAAGAAAAATACAGTTCCGATCCCTATGGAGGGGAAACCAAGGCTCGTGAACCGATATGCGATACCGTCGAGGTCCTGTTTATTGGTGGTGGTTTCTCTGCGCTGCTTACTTCTGCTCGCCTAAGAGAAAAAGGGGTCGAGAGTATTCGCATTGTTGAGCGAGGCGCGGATGTTGGAGGGACCTGGTATTGGAATCGATACCCCGGTGTCGCGTGTGACGTGATTTCTTACGATTACTTGCCCTTATTGGATGAGATGAATTACGTACCGAAAAGGCGGTATTCGAGGGGCGAAGAAATTCTGGAGCATAGTCGGGCAATTGCTCGAAAATATGACTTGTACGAACTAGCTGTTTTTCAAACGACGGTCACCTCGACTACTTGGGATTCAGAAGAAAGAATGTGGCACTTACAGACAGATCGCGGCGATTCGATGAAGGCAAAATTTGTCATTTGTGCTAATGGCACGTTATCCAAGCCCAAACTTGCTAAGATTCAAGGTATTGACGAGTTTGAAGGACACTCGTTTCACACTTCTCGTTGGGACTACGAGTATACCGGTGAAGATCTGGCCAATTTGTCTGACAAGAGAGTAGGAATTATTGGAACAGGTGCCACGGCAGTCCAGGCGATTCCTGAACTTGGGCTGAATGCCAAGGAACTTTATGTTTTTCAGCGTACTCCGTCTTCGATCGATATTCGGGACGATTGGGAAACCGATCCAAAATGGGCTAGTGAGCGACCCAGGGGCTGGCAGTCGGCTAGGCGAGAGAAGTCTTTGCGAGCTGTGGAGCCAAGCGATGCTCAAATTGCAGAGTATTCTCGCATCTCCCGAGAAGAAAAAATTCGCAAGCAAGAAAACGCGAATATCGATTACATGATGCGGATCCATCGAAGAATTGAAAACGAGGTCGACGACCCCGCCGTCGCTGAGTCACTAAAGCCCTGGTATATGTTTATGTGTAAGCGGCCTTGCTTTCATAACGAGTACTTGCCCACCTTTAATCGGTCGAATGTTCATCTCGTCGACACGAGAGGCGAGGGTATTACGTTGATCAATGAGAAGGGTCCTGTCTATCAAGGACAACAATATGAACTTGACCTTTTGATATATGCGACTGGTTTTGAGGTTCAAAAAACAGGGATTTATAATCAGATCGTAGGTGAAGATGGACAGAATTTAGAAGATAAATATAGAAGCGGGATGCGCACGGTATTTGGTATTCACTCTCAAGGCTATCCTAATTTGTTTGTCATGGGAGGCTATCAGGCTTCCTTTCAATTTAACCTGACCTATATGCTACAAACTCAAGGGGATCACATTGCCGAGTGCATCGCGTATGTGCGAGATAATGGCTTTGACACGATTGACCCGACCGAAGTAACGGAAGAGTGGTGGGTCCAAGAGGTGATCAACAATCGAGGTAAAACCAGCCGTAACGAAGAATGTACGCCGGGGTATTACAATTTTGAGGGTGAGAGCCAGAGGCGCCAGGATGGCAACTACAATGGCGGAATCCGAAAGTATTGGGCACACATGGAAAGTACCCGAGAAAAAATGAGTGACGCTTTTAACTTTTCCTAGTTAAGCGTTATTTTTTCTTTTTGCCGACCACTTGAACGTTATCTCCCCAGCAGTTCGCTTTCCTTCCGCCGTTTGCTCGGTAGCGCAGCATAAGATTCTTGATCGAACCGGAATTTTTCAGCTGCCCGCTTTGAGTATGCAGGGTCACTCCGTCTGCCATTTCAGAGGTGACTGTCAGAAGCGCCTGCCATCTTTGTCCTTCGTTAGTTGATATTTCGGCGACACAAGACTCGCCCTTGGCTAGGCCCATTGCAGCTAACTGCATCGTGACGTCGATACGATTGTACTCTTCAACAGCTACTGAGATGTTGGCAGCACGTGTTCTAGTCAGGTTCAGCGAGTGATTGCCGCTGTATTCAGTGACACGGCTGGCGCCTTTCCCACTAAATTCCCATGCCTCTGTTTCTTCATCTTCAAAATCTGCGCCCAACAATAGATCTGTGCGACTCATTTTGATTTCTGCAGAGTGGGAAAGCGCAGACAGGTATGAAAATACCAACAACAAAATAGCTTGGAGAATCTTGTCTTTCATGAATGGTCTCTGATTAGTGGTTTTGAACACTCGTGAGTCTGCGATAAACAATTGTGCATTTCAATGTTTGGCTTGGTCGCGAATCAATTTGCCAGGCCTTTTGATACTGCATAAGCGGTTTTTGCTTCGTTCTGCAAATCAGATGAAGTGAGATAATCTGCCACCGTCAACGCCAGGGCTTTTGCGCCGTCAAGTACCGCAGCATCGCCCTTTTCAGAGGCCGCCCATTTGGTAAATTCTGGATTGTGTATGACTACGTTGGGTGGCGCGACGGCCAACATCGGGTGAATAGAAGGAATTCGGTGACTTACGTTACCCATATCAGTGCTACCCGCACCAAAACCAAGCGCCTGTTCGTACGGAATAAACTCCCGTCCCAGGGATTCGGCGTGTTCTTGAAATTTGTTGGCTAGCGGCCAGTTTGTGTTTAAGTCTAAATAATCCACATTTGCCCAGTTAACATCGACCTCGCTACCGCTACCTTTTGCACCGGCTTCAAAACATGCCTGGACTCTCGGCTTAAGCAGAGCCAGTTCTCGTTCATCAGCTGCCCTGACATAAAATTGGCCGACCGCATGGTCTGGAACGATATTGGGTGCGGCGCCGCCCTCAGTGATGATCCCATGTATGCGTTCCGTCGAGCGAATGTGTTGCCGAAGGTTTGAGATCGCCTGGTAGGCCAGCAACAGACCATCGAGCGCGTTAATTCCTTTGTGTGGCATCGCCGAGGCGTGCGATGACTTACCATGATAGACCACCTCGACTTCGGCTACGCAAATACAAGGCATCGACGCCAGATTGGTGCCAGCCGGATGGATCATCATCGCGGCATCGACACCGTCAAAAGCACCGTTTCGCGCCATCAGTTCTTTACCGCCCCCTTTTTCTTCGGCGGGCGTGCCGATCAAGCGTATTTTTCCTGGTAATTGGTCTGCAACAGCCTGCAGCCCAAGAGTCGCGCCGAGCGCACTGGTCGCGATGATGTTGTGTCCACAGGCGTGACCGATACCAGGTAGCGCATCGTATTCCGCTAAAATCGCGGCGGTGGCAGTTTCCTCGGAGGCGTTTAAAGTCGCTTCAAATGAGGTTTCGAGAGAATACACGGCCTTGTCTGCATTAATGTCGTGCTCTTCCAATACTTGAGTCAGGGTTTCGCAGGCGAAAAACTCTTTAAACGCCAGCTCGGGTTGAGCATGAATGGCGTGCGATGTGGACAATAATGTATCTGCAACTTCGTCAATGCGCTGAGTGATCGATTGGTGAATTTTTTCGTTCATGACAGTCCCAAAGATTTTGAATGATGGTTAAGGTGAGATTTGCGAGTCCGTCGGTTCTCTGATTGGCATCAGAAACTTGTTCCAGATATTGGGTTCGCTCGGGCCAATGCCTGTTTCCTCAGTGTGCTGGTCACTAAAGGTGCCGAAAAGGCGATCCCACAAAATGACCGCGCAACCGTAGTTCGTATTGCTTTCTTCAAGCACTAATGAGTGGTGATGAATGTGGTATCGATTGGTCGTGAGTAACCAACCGATCACCTTGCTATTTGTCGGAATGTTGGAGTGCACGATCGACGCTTGGGTGACCAATAATATGGCCGCG
>CAZYHH010000263.1:0-4654 GCA_964647295.1 uncultured Pseudomonadales bacterium | reverse complement strand
TAACAGCGTTTCAGGGAGCTGGTCATCAGCTAGATAGTCACTCTCATCGGCGCGAGACCCAAAGACGCGGTTCATATGATTAATCATCTCTGGCGCACAGGACTCAATCCAAGTGCGCGGCTCAGGATCAGCTTCAATATGCGCTTTAAAGAGACCGGCAAACGTGAAATCACCGAGAGTAGCCCGGTCACCCAGTAAAAAACCATGTTTGGTGTAGTGACTATCTGCTGATTTCATGAGCGCCTCAAAGTCCCGGCGAACTGCCTCGGCCTGATCCGGCCCGCAGCCACGGTTGGCGCACGCATTGAGTCCAAAATTGTCACGCACCATGACAATCATTTCCGCCGCTTCTGCCTCTTCTTCCGTTGTGAGGCCTTCATCCATAAATTTACCGATACGATTCGCATAGAAGCACTTAGCGACATGATCAACATTATGCGGGTAACACCAGCGACTGCTGACCGCGTACCTCCCAAACCATTCATCCGCCCAGTCTTCGAGCAAGTGAGCCGCAATCCGTTGAATTGGCGATGACGGAACCACAGACCTTTCAGGGTACTTGGCGCTAAGCATCAGACCAATCGGCGTCGTGTCATGGATAAACCATCCTTCTGGAGTCTCTAGTCCCGGTATAAAATGTGTGCCCAAGCGAGCCTCGACCGCAGGACCTGCCTCACCAGTCTTTAGCCTGAACTCATAGTCGACAGATAGATAATTCAACATTGCCTGTAGCTTTCGCGTAAACAGACTGTGTTCTCCTCCCCACAGGGTGTAACTTCCTTCAAACATCCTTAGCACTCCAAATCTTCCGACCGCCAAACTCGTGCGGTTGCCCCAAAACCGTAATAGCCTCCACGAAAAAGGCGAGCCGTTTCTCGACACTTTCAAACTAACTTTATATTAGCCCTTTTCCATCACCTACCCTATAGTCTTAGATCACAACAACTCTGCAGAGCATAAAGAAATATGAACTACCAATACGACAAGATTCTCTTTAGCTCTCTGATCGCAATGAGTCTTATTTGCTTGTCAAGTTGTGGTGATAACGCCCCGAGGCTGACTAATCAGCAAGCACTTCTTGGTCAGCCTCTGTTCGAGACCCGGCACGACGTCGTCGACCGTCGGCCTGCAGCAAACCCTCAGCGCAACGCGTACTTCGGCGATTTGCACGTGCACACTACCTACTCCTTTGATGCCTATGCATTCGGCACCCTAGCCACACCCTACGACGCCTATCGCTTCGCTCTTGGTGAAGCTATCAAACACCCGACCGGTTTTGATATGCAGTTAGACAAACCCTTGGATTTTTATGGGGTCACCGATCACGCCATGTTCATGGGCGTCGCTCCGGTCGCAGCTGATACCACCAGCGATTTCTCAAAGCACCCCTTCACGGAGGTAGTCCACGATCTAAATGCGCCAGACAACATGGATCGCTGGAGCTTGCCGCGCCGGATACAAAGTTTCGCCGGGTTATTGCGAGGCCTTGTCCCTGGAATAATCAACGGCAGTGTCGACCCTGAAGAGTCGTTATCCATTACACGTAACGCGTGGGCGGACAGCATTAAGGCTGCCGACATGTACAACGACCCAGGCCGCTTTACGACATTCGTCGCCTACGAGTACACCACCTCGTCGGACGACAACGGAAATCTTCACCGCAATGTCGTATTTGAAAACAGCGATCGCGTACCTGAAATTCCGTTCTCGCGCATGCATTCAGCCAACCCCGAAGACTTGTGGGACTGGATGGACACGCTGCGCGAAGACGGCGTGGAGTCCTTAGCCATTCCACATAACTCCAACGGCTCTAACGGTCAGATGTTCAAGCTGGTGGATTGGGCTGGTGACCCGATCGACGACAATTACGCCCTACAACGCACTCGAAATGAGCCGCTGGTAGAGCTCACCCAGATCAAAGGTACCTCCGAAACTCATCCTGCATTGTCTGCACTCGACGAGTGGGCAGGCTTCGAATTGATGGAGTTTCGTGTGGGTACCAATTTACCCAGCCAGCCCGAGGGTAGTTACGTTCGAGATGCATTACGTCGTGGCTTGTCACTGGAAGCTCAGGGCATCACCAACCCCTATACGTTCGGTGTGATCGGCTCGAGCGACACACACACAGGCGCCGCCCAAAATGACGAATCCAATTTTTCCTCGAAACTCGGTGTCTTGTCGGCAGATGCACAGCTTAGGGGATCAGTCCCTTTCGGATCTATCGATGGCATGCTATTCAACAGCGTCGCACCACAGGCCATGACGCAGGTAGATAACAAAACTTTTGTTGGAGGCGCGCAGCCCTCTTTTGGCGCTTCTGGTCTTGCCGCTGTCTGGGCGGAAGAGAACACCCGTGAAGCAATCTACGCTGCATTTCGACGAAAGGAGACCTTTGCCACTTCTGGGCCTCGCCTTCGCCTTCGGTTTTTTGCGGGCTACGACTTACCAAACGACCTCATGGAAAAAGCAGACGGCCTCGCGCGGGCCTATGCCTCTGCGGTCACGATGGGAGCGGTACTCACATCCGGAAATGGAAAACCTAAGTTCGCCATATGGGCTCAGGCAGACGTGAGCAGCGAACCACTACAACGACTGCAAGTCATTAAAGGCTGGATCGATGAAGAAGGCGAAACCCATGAACAAGTATTCGATGTCGCCTGCGCGGGAGGAGTCGCTGTGAATCCCGAGACTCATCGGTGTCCGGATAACGGCGCTAAAGTCAATCTGAGTGACTGCAGCACTAACGCTAACTCGGGAGATAGAGAGCTACGCAGTGTCTGGGCCGATCCGAACTTTGATGCTGGCGAACGCGCTTTCTACTACGCAAGAGTATTAGAAAATCCAAGTTGCCGCTGGAGCACCTGGGATGCGATCCGAGCAGGCACAGAATTACGATCTGATCTGGCAGCCACCCTTCAGGAACGAGCCTGGTCTTCACCGATCCAGTACAGGCCTTAAATTCATCCTGGCTCAATGTGAAGTTAATGCATAGCTATAGTAAGCTCGCCATTGTTCAATCCTTGATATCGAAAACCCTATGCAAGTGACAAACGAAGTCTTCACGGATCCAGAACTGCGCGACGCTTTTTTCGATAATCTCGATCCAAACGCACCCCTGGTAATGGTTAACCTTCTCAAATTCAAAGAAAAAGCAGAATACCCTGACGGTCGCGAGAGCGCCTTATCGGGGGGAGAAGCCTACAATATTTATGGCGAAGCCGTCGTCAAGATGATTGAGTCTAGGGGAGGTATCATGGTCCATGGTGGCCGGGTCACGGGCATCTTAACAGGAAAAGTAGAAGACCTTTGGGATGCTGTTGGCATCGTTGAATATCCGTCACCTTCAGCATTTCGCGACATGCTCGATTCAGATGAATATCAACAAGCTCATATTCATCGCGAAGCAGGCCTAGCCGGACAGCTGAACATATCGACCAGCAGTCCCGGACACGTCATAAAACAGGAAGAGTAACCCTTACCCGAGCGTTTTGATAAATGAACTGTATCGAGGATCACAATCTAACAAACACGATGAAGTAAATCTGCACTATTAAGGACTGGATATGGCAAGAATTAGACTTTTAGCTGATGAAGAACTAGACGATTCCACTCGCAAAACCGTCAAAGGAATGGAGTCCAAAGGCCTCGACACCTCTACGATAAGAGGGCTTGCCAATAGCCAAGATTTCTTTAATTCGTACTTCCAATTCTATTATCCGGCGCGACAAGGCCGCTCCTTATCAGAAGAACTAATCGAAATGACCAGACTAAGAGTCGCCCGACACAATGATTGTTTCACCTGACTCAACGTTCGACTCCTGCAGTCTGCAGGCGATCTGACCGAAACTAAAATCTCTCAACTGGATCTCGACAAGCCGTTGGCCGCATTTAATAAAGCAGAACAACTGGCATTGGAATACGCAGACAGATTAGCCACTGACCACCACAATATGGACGATGATTTCTTTGAGCGTCTTAAGAGTCATTACAGCGATGAACAAATCCTGGAACTAGGGATGATGATCGGCCAGTTCATTGGGTTTGGTAGAATGCTCACGGTACTCGATCTTGAATCCAAGTTTTGCACGATAGACGATACAGGAAACTGACGCCCAGCATACTTAATCCTTCTCGATGGTCTCACATATCCCTCGTATTTGCGTTCCGTGGACCCGACAGCTCGGAGATACCCTGCGGCCTATCCCAGTTCATATCATTTGCCAACACCTTAAAGAACGCCACTCTAAATAGAACATCAAAACAGATGGACCGCGCAAGATGCCCGGAGCTTGGCTGGGCGTCGACTTAGGGCACCCCCCGTGCCATAGTCCACGATGTCAAACGATTAAATTTACCTAGGAGACGTAACGCATGAGTACATCTATTCGTTCTTGCGTGCTGTTTGTAGTCTTGTCGCTGGCAGGGTGCTCCGGAGAAGAACCTCTAAAAATAGTTTCGAGCGAACCTGAAAACCCGCCCATCAGAATCATTAAAAAAATTGCCACTTTGACCGAAGGCACCAATATGTCAGTAGTTGTCAGACCTGACACACGCGACAGGGTTATCAGTCTGCAAGGACAGCTTTATCTTCTCGCGGAGGATGGAGAAGCAAAAGCATTAACTGATGCTTATTTCGATGCTCGTGAACCACAGT
>CAZYHH010000262.1:0-4679 GCA_964647295.1 uncultured Pseudomonadales bacterium | reverse complement strand
TCTTTTGAATTTTGTATTTTGCGACGAAATGTGCGCCATAAGACCGGGAGCATGATCTGCGCCGATCACGCTGAATTCAATTGGATCATCCGAATCGCCGCGAAGTTTGTCTAACATGAACGTGATCATGCCCACCAAAAAAATAGGGGCAAAAAATGCGGGTGCCAAAGCGGAGAAAAGGGCTCTCCTATCTCTTAGGTTGTCTTTGCACTCTTTTTTAACGATTGCTGTGAATTTACTCATCTTCCCAAGTGCTGTCCGTTATTTTTAGGAAAGCATCCTCCAAATCTTGCGAACCTGAGTGATTTCTAAACTCGCCGATGGTGCCGGTGAACTTTACCATTCCCTTATTGATGATCACGATATCTTCACAAAGCGTCTCCACCTCTTGCATGATATGGCTGGAAAAGAGAACACATTTTCCTCGATCTTTTAAGTTATTTATAATCTCTCTGAGCGCTCTTGTGGCCATAATATCGAGCCCACTGGAGGGTTCGTCGAGCAGTATATTTAGAGGATCATGGATTAAAGCCCTCGCTAGAGCGACTTTGATTTTTTGGCCTTGGGAATAGCCTTCAGCAGGGCGCAAACAAAAGTCTTTCATTTGCAGCTGCTCTAGCAGATTCTCGGTTTTCTCTTTTAATTCATCGGTCTCGATCCCATGAAGCTGGCCGTAGTACTCAATATTCTCAGTAGCGTTCAGGCGACTATAAATACCTGAATTATGAGGTAGCACTCCAATTTGCTGTCTGACCTCGAAAGGATCTTCGTCGACATTAAAACCAGAAACTGTTGCTTCGCCTGCGCTGGGTTTAATGATTGTCGAGAGAATTCTCAGACAGGTAGACTTGCCCGCACCGTTGGGACCTAACAACGCTGTTATCTTGCCATCCTGAGCCGAAAAGGACGCGCCATCTAGGGCGACCACCTTACCGAAGGATTTTTTTAGCTCTTTTACTTCTATCACGGCGCGGGGCCAAAACCATTCACAAAGAAGGGGAGGGGCTGGAGGTGTTTGATGCAGTCGGTGCCCAGTCTTTGCGGCTGGGGATTTAGGACAAAATCAGAGATGATCTCGGGGACACAACCTCTGGTGATGAGACCGTGACCCTGACCCTTGCCAATGACATGTATTGCGTTCTCAAGAGTTTCTGCAAGTAGTTCTCCATAGGCGGGTGGAGTCAC
This sequence comes from uncultured Pseudomonadales bacterium, assembly GCA_964647295.1. GTDB lineage: Bacteria > Pseudomonadota > Gammaproteobacteria > Pseudomonadales > Azotimanducaceae > UBA4421. The sequence goes on along the minus strand of CAZYHH010000262.1, from coordinate 3,494 downwards.
AGGATCAAATTCGCCAGACAAAATAAGACTGGGTATTGCACTGGTAAAGGGTTGCTTGATGTTTTCATTAGAAACGCCTTCTGGCCAGACTGAGCAGATATCGATTAGTCCCTGGTAAAATTCATCTCCCATATAGGTGCTTGTTGAGGCAAGGATTAGCTCGCCTTCGTCCCGATAGAATGGAACATCTTCAGTGCAAACCACGGCGTTGTGCATACCATTGCTAATGCTTTGTGTGACTTGTTCGAGCAATTGCGAGGCGTTAGCCGCAATTCCGTCGAAGTCCTTTTCAACGGCTGCTCGATGGATTAATAGTGGCAAAAGAGAACGCATCTCCGGGTTATACAAGGACATTCTGACCACTAGTGCTAGATGCTCGTATTCCAATTTTAATTCGATGATTTTTCCTGATTTCGGATTGCGTATTTCGGTTAGGATTGGTGTCTCTTTCAACTTTCTCGTCAGCTGTTTGAATTGATCTTGCAGATCTGGGAAGGCCTTTTTGCAGGCCTGATCTTCTTTACATTGCTGGAACACCTTGTCTAATGCATGTTGACTATTAACAGCTACATCTGGACCGAGGGCCAATGTAGGTGGGACTACCCCATCAAGGATGAGTGAACGAACTGACCCAGGGGAAAGACGCGCATACTCTACCGCAACCCTAGTTCCATAAGAAACTCCGTATACATTCATTGCGTTATAGCCGAGCTGAGTTCTTAGCGCTTCGATATCTTTTATCGCTGCGGACGTCGAGAAATATCTTGGATCAAAACTTAATTCTGCTATGCATTTTTTCGTTAGCAGCTTGACGTCTTTATTTTGAATTTGTAGTTGGTTGTCAGCAAGTTCATCACAGTGTAATGGCGAGGAGCGCCCGGTACCCCGTTGGTCTAAGACAAGCACATCTCTCTTATTCAGGATTTTCCGAAAGAGATCCAGACTTGCAAGGTCGACTAACAGGTCTATGGAGGACCCTCCAGGCCCTCCGTTTATGATCAATAGTGGGTCTGTTAGCGGATTCGGCGACGTAGATTTGAGTTTTGCTACGAACAGTTCTAGCGTTTGAGATTTGGGGTTTTCTGAATTAAGTGGTTGGCTCCAGTTTGCGCAATCTGCGTCCAGGGAACCTCTGCCGTCCAACGTGGATAGTTCGCAAGGACTAAACGCCAATGGATATTCCACTGCGTAAACTTCATTATTAACCGAAGAAAATACGGTTAATAAAAGTAAAACAAATCCGATTTTTTTAGTAAATGCGGTCTGCACTATAGTCCGTCAATGTTTCGAGCGCTTGCCGGTATTTGTTTTTCGGAAGTCTCATTAGACAATCTCTTGCTTGTTCGACCTCTTTGAGAGCCGCTGCTTTCGTTCCTTCCAACGCACCGCTGGTGGTAATGATTTCGACAATTTGTTCCAGATTGGCAGAAGACTTTTGTTCTAAAGCGTCAATTAGTATGTGCTTGTTTTTCTTGTTAGTTCGGCTAATCGCCAGGATCACCGGTAGCGTTAGTTTGCCTTCCGCGAGGTCATCCCCTGTGTTTTTCCCCATCACTGCTTTGTCGCCCACATAGTCGAGGAGGTCGTCCACAAGCTGGTAAGCCATTCCGAAATGATGCCCATAGGCACTTATCGACTCGATTGATCGTCTGTCCACCCGAGAGTTAGTTAGGCTCGCCAAAACAGCAGCTGAGTGGGTGGCAGATTCAAATAGTAGCGCGGTTTTGCAGTTGATCACCTTACGATAACTCTCAACGGAGAGCTCAGAATTGCCAAGGTTGGCTAACTGCATTACCTCGCCTTCAGCGATAAGATTTGTGGCATTTGAAAGGATTTTCATGACTTCTACGCTTCCAATGTCCACCATTAACTGAAAGGCCCTACTGTATAGGAAATCACCAACCAAGACGCTGGGGGGATTCCCCCACTTCTCATTTGCAGTGAGCCTCCCTCGTCTGAGCGTGGAATGATCAACCACGTCGTCGTGAAGAAGCGTTGCTGTGTGTAGGAACTCGATGACTACTGCGAGTTTATTCGTATTCGAGGTTTGGGCTCTGAATAGACCTGAAGTGAGTAAGACCAGTAGTGGCCTAAATCTCTTTCCCCCTGCTTCCACGAGATAGCGTCCAATTTCTTCCACTAATGCAACTTCAGAAGATAGTTCATCCGGAATTAGAGCATTCATTTCTGCGAAATCTTGATTTACAACTGAGTACACCGAATCCAGTTTTTCATGGGTTGATGCACTGAGTTTAGTGTTAGTCGCTGAGTGTTTTAGCGATGGGGGGCTGGTTGGTGACAAAAAACGCCTCTTAGTCTTAGTTTTTATAGCTTTACACTTTGATTTAGGAACATATATAGCCTCTTTACTCGTTGTAATCCGAAACCTTTACACCTAGAATTATGCGCCTTCGATTTGCCTGTCACGTTTGTGTATCAGCGTACTATTTTCGCTAGGCTTTCGGGATATTAAGGATACAGTCTGAGCGACGTAAGGAGTAGGGATATGTTTGCAGTTTTCCAAAGTGGTGGTAAACAACATCGAGTTACCGAAGGAGATGTCGTGCGTCTGGAACTCCTAAATTCCGAACCTGGGAAAGAGGTTGTATTTGATAAGGTGTTAATGGTCGCTGATGGAGAGGAAGTCAATGTAGGCGCTCCTTTTTTAGACAGTGGTGCTGTAAAGGCAGAAGTGCTTAAGTCTGAAAGGGGTAAAAAAATTAGTATCCTAAAGTTTCGAAGACGCAAGAATTACATGAGACGACAAGGCCATAGGCAGTGGTTTACGGAAGTTAAGATAACTAGTATTAAAGCTTAAACTCGAAAAGGAGCTTACCAAATGGCACATAAAAAGGCGGGTGGTAGTACCAGAAATGGTAGAGATTCGGAATCAAAACGCTTAGGTGTGAAGAAGTATGGTGGTCAAGTAGTGCGAGCGGGTAACATTCTCATTAGACAAAGAGGAACCCAGTTCCATCCAGGAGATAATGTGGGCTGCGGTAAAGATCATACGTTGTTTGCAACTTCCGATGGCGTGGTAGAATTTTCGGTTAAAGGGCCTCTAAAAAGAAGAACGATTAGCGTATTAGCTCAAGCTTAATTAAGTGTAGAATAGCTTAAGAAAACCTCGCTTTGGCGGGGTTTTTTTTATTTATAGGGTCTGGTATATCATCATGCAATTTATAGACGAAGCGACAATTCGCGTCCAAGCGGGAAAAGGAGGTAATGGTTGCCTGAGTTTTCGTCGGGAAAAATACATCCCGAAGGGAGGGCCAGATGGAGGAAATGGAGGTGAAGGAGGATCCGTCCTACTAGCGGCGGATGATGCACTAAATACATTAATCGATTTTCGGTATCAGCCATCCTTTAAAGCTCAGAGCGGTGATGCGGGTTCTGGGCAAAATAAGACGGGATCTGCAGGAGAAAATTGTGTCGTCAAAGTCCCAATCGGTACAACAGTGATTAACGAAGAGACCCAAGAAATTTTGGGCGAT
>CAZYHH010000261.1:3558-4697 GCA_964647295.1 uncultured Pseudomonadales bacterium | reverse complement strand
AAAAGGAGCACTTACCAAGGATTGCACAAGCCGAAGTCGCCTGGTGCCAAGGCTATAGTGAGCCAGGATCCGGATCTGATCTTGCCTCCTTGAATACACGGGCTGTGGACTCGGGCGACCATTACGTGATCAATGGTCAGAAAATCTGGACGTCAGGCGCACAATGGGCGGACTGGATGTTTTGCCTGGTGCGCACCGACCCGGATGTACCTAAACACAACGGCATCAGTTTTGTTTTGCTATCGATGGACCAGCCAGGCGTGACCGTAAAACCGATTCGCCTTATCAGCGGTAATTCTCCCTTTTGCGAAACGTTTTTTGATGACGCCGTTGCCTACAAAGACAACCTTGTCGGCGAACTCAACAAAGGGTGGACGGTCGGCAAACGTCTACTGCAACACGAGCGCTCTGGGATGGCGTCACTAGTTGGAGCACAAAGTCGAGATCCCGGAGCTACCCTGCAAGAGGCGGCGCTTTCCTACGTAGGCAGCGACAGCGAGGGTAAAGTTGCTGATGCATCAATTCGTGCTCGCCTTATCAGCCATGAAATCAATAATGCCGCGTTCACGCTAACCCGGAAACGAACGGTACAGGAGGCCGAAGACGGCAATACCCCCGGACCTGCCACCTCGATCTTTAAGATGTACGGTACCGAATTGGAACAAGATAAATCTAGTCTGATGTGCGAAATCCGTGGGACCCAGGGCATCGGATGGGAAGGCAGCAGTTTTAATGCAGACGAAATTGAGTGGACGCGCGCCTGGCTAAGTAACCGAGCCGCCTCCATATACAGTGGTACGAACGAAATACAACGCAATATCATTGCCAAAAGAGTTTTAGGCCTGCCCGATTAATGGTGGGCCCTAAACCACCAGTCGCCAAAAAATCTCGACACACCTACCGTCATCACGACCGGACGGTTGAAGATGATTACGCATGGCTAAAAGACCCCAATTACCCTGAGGTCAAGGACCCCGAGATCCTCGACTACCTCAATGAGGAAAATAAATTCTTTCAGGATACGATGAAGCCTCACGAGGGCCTGACTGACATATTGTTCGAAGAAATCAAAGCTAGGGAGCCACGAGAGGACAGCTCGGTCCCCTTTGAAGAAAACGGTTTTATCTATCAATGGCGTT
>CAZYHH010000261.1:0-3541 GCA_964647295.1 uncultured Pseudomonadales bacterium | reverse complement strand
GTATCGAACGTGGTATCGAGCGCCCTCCTCGAAGCCTGAAGATTGGTCAATTCTTTTGGACGAACGAAAACTCGCCGCCGACTCTGACTACTTCAGTTTAGGAGGGATTTCTGTCAGCGATGACGGCAGTAAAATGGCCTACAGTGTCGATCGAGATGGCAGCGAACGTTTTAAGCTTTTCATCGTCGAAATCGATAGTGAAAACGAGATATCACCGCCAATACCAGACACGCTCGGGGAAGCAATCTGGGACAGCCAGAGCGAGGGCTTGATCTACGTGGTCTTGAATGAGCACTGGCGGCCTTTCAAGGTCTTCCACAGAGATCTGGCCTCCTCAAAGCCCGATACCATTATCTATGAAGAACACGATGACAGTTTTTTTGTAGGTATCCATTGTTCGCAGTCAGGGGCATTTGCCTTTATCAGCACGGGTGATCACGTGACCAACCAATGCTTTCATTTGAACCGTGACCATCTAACTGCCGCCCCAAACAAGATCAGCGAACGCAATCCAAATCACGAATATTCAGTAGACCATGATGGTCAACGCTTCGTCATCAGAAGCAATGAAAGACATCCGAACTTCGATCTTTTCACAACCGATGTCGACTCAAAAAGTAGCGAACAATGGAATTTAATAGTCGAAGGATCCCACGAAAACTACATTACCGATTATTTATGTCTAGCAAACCACCTAGTGGTGATAAACCGTATCGAAGGATTAGACCAAATACAGATCTACGAGAGCAATGCACAAACACATCATCAAATCGAATTCCCCGATGCTGCCTACACAGTCGATTTCGGCACAAATCCAAACCTAGACTCGCAGTTTGTCCGTCTTGAATACTCTTCGATGACATCACCCAGGAAAACTCTTGATTACGACCTTTCAACTCGTGCGTCTCTCATCAAGAAAAGCCAGATGATTCCCAGCGGGTATCCAGAAGAAAATTACACGTCCGAGCGTCTTCAGGCTATCGCTCGAGATGGCGTTCATGTGCCTATCAGTCTGGTCTATCACAAAAATACCGTCCTAGATGAGAACACACCGATTCATCTTTACGCGTACGGCGCATACGGACACGCGATAGCCCCTTCCTTTTCTACCTCGCGATTATCTTTGCTGGATCGAGGTTTTGTCTGCGCGATCGCACATATTCGCGGAGGAGACGATTTAGGTTATCACTGGTACACCCAAGGCAAACTGATGTCTCGCCACAATACCTTCAATGATTTCATTGATTGTGCGGAGGATCTTATAAAAAGAGGCTACTCCTCGCCTGGCAGGATTTTTATCTCCGGTGGCAGCGCGGGAGGAGAATTAATGGGAGCGGTTGCAAACCAAAATCCGGGGCTCTGGGGCGCCGTGGCCGCCCACGTCCCATTCGTCGACGTCTTAAATACGATGCTTAACGCTGACCTACCGTTAACACCCATCGAATGGCCGGAGTGGGGAAACCCAATCAAAGATCCCGACGCCTTCGATTACATCCGCTCTTATTCTCCTTACGATCAAATTGAAGAAAAAGCGTATCCTCCCATCTTTGTTACCGCGGGGCTCAACGACCCGCGAGTCACCTACTGGGAGCCCGCAAAATGGGTCGCCAAATTGCGATCGGAGAAAACCGATGACAACTTAATATTGCTCAAGACTAATATGGGTATGGGTCACGGCGGGAAATCTGGACGTTACGACTCACTTCGAGAAATCGCCGAGGAATACACTTTTTTCCTAACTCAGCTCGAGCTGATCATACAAGCGAGCAACGCAGCTCCTCCCTAAACGCTGGAGCCGCTATTTCGATCAGCGCTTCGGCACGCTGGCTAACCGGGAGGCTTTTCAAGTTCGCTACGCCAAACTCAGTGACAACGACATCGATATCCGTGCGCAGCGCTGTCACCAGTTCTACTTTAGGCACAATACGAGAGACGCTCCCACCCCTTGCCGTCGCGTTCATGGCGACAATCGATTTCCCCCTTTTGCTGGCCTTGGCGGCGCGCATGAAATCGACAGACCCTCCGGTTCCTGAAAGCTGCCTGCCCCCCGTGAATTCCGCATTTATCTGGCCGTAAAGATCAATTTCTAAAGCGGAATTGATCGACACAAAATCATCAAGCTGGCTAATCACACTGACCTCATGAGTATAATTCGCACCCTTAAATAGGACGCGTTCCTGAGTGGACAGCCAGTCGTATAAAGACTGGCTACCTAACGCCATGCCAACCACGTGACGCTCTTTATCTATAGTCTTTACTCGCCCGGAAAGATTACCCTTATTAATCAAACGCATGCCTGCATCGTCGATCAACCCGCCATGCATACCTAAGTCATTCTTATCAGATAACTGACTGAGTATGGCCGCCGGAATCGCACCAATCCCGGTTTGAATGCAGCTGCCGTCTGCGATCAATTCAGAAACCAGCGCTCCAATAGATAATGCAGCTTCATCCAATTCAGGACTCGGCATCTCATAGAGCGGTCGCTCAGACTCATAGAGGTAATCAATTTGTTTAGGGTCGATCGGCATCGATCCAAGAGGCGCAACCAAGGACCGATTTAACTCGGCAATTCGCACCGTAGCCGATTGCAAGGCTGCCTCCATAAAATCCACGTTAGGCCCCAGCCTTAAGGTCCCGTCTTGATCATAGGCAACCTGGAACAGTGCGACGTCAATATCCTGTCCCAGATAATCAAAGACCGCTCGCATCTGCATGGGTAAAAAATGAAGTCGGGACGGATCTGCATTTCTTAATGACGGCGTCATAAAAAAAGTCGTCAACCTCGAACTATCATTAAGCTGAGTAAAATCGGTCGCGTTGTAACCAGCCAGTGGAAACTGCACAAACTCCAGATCGGAGGGCAGGTCGATCGATTGCAGTTCACTGAGTAAAGTGGTGGGTTCATTGCTACTACCCGCCACAAAAATCCGTTGATTGGATTCAAATAGATCTTTCAACATTTCAGGCAGACGTCAATCGAAAACGCAAATAAGAATAAGCTCCTAAATAAAAGGTAGGAGGAAACCACAGAGGCCAGAGCGACCTCATCGTATCTTCGCCCAAAGGAATCGCGAGATAGCCCTGACGAAAGATGATGAAAGCAATCGCGAGCATCATACCGCTACCAAAGGCCATATAAAGACCCAACCTTAAAGAAAATACCGAACAGATCACTCCTCCGGCAAAACCTCCTATCCAGACCGGAACGAGCACGTCTAACAAGGTAATCGGCGTCCCCATCATGGTGAGCAAGCAAAGCCATACAAAGACGGCCGACGCCATTGCAATAAACGACCTTAAAATAAGAAGAACAATCAATTCGCGCTCTCCAGAAAATTGTGCATCATAGCGCGTTTCACACTAGAGAAAAATTGTGCACTATTAGCCACACGGGGGCTCACTTTTCATGAGAATCTATACTCATTCAACATGCATCGAACACGAGGTACCAGCGGGACATTCGGAGCAACCCGATCGGCTGATCCACCTGCTCACGCATCTGGATCAAACCGGAATGAGCAAAGAGATCCCCTACTAT
>CAZYHH010000260.1:0-4740 GCA_964647295.1 uncultured Pseudomonadales bacterium | reverse complement strand
GGACCGTGACGCAGGTCCTCCCAAATGATGCGTTGCTAATACAAGGACAGAAAAACCTATCGCTTACTGAAGGAAGCGAGATCGTGCGTATCAGGGGTGTCATTAGCATGAATGACATTCAGCCAGACAACACGGTTCTGTCGTCTCGGATTGCGAATGCTCAAATCTCTTATAAGGGTGCCGGAAACCTGGCGGATGTCTCGAAATCGCCATGGGGCACCAAAGTATTTAACAAGATATGGCCCTTCTAATGAATTACTTTATTAAAACTATTTCTATTGTCTTAAGCTTTTTAATCTTATCTCCTTCTGTACTATCGGACAGAATCAAAGACCTGACGTCGGTTGCGGGTGCTCGATCGAACCAATTGATTGGTTACGGTTTGGTTGTCGGCTTAGCCGGTACCGGCGATCGTGACAAGATCTCGTTCACCGCTCAGAGCTTAAAGAATGTGTTAGAAGGGTTGGGTGTTGAAGTCGACGGCCCAATATCTAATTACGATTTGTATACACGAGGCGTTTCGACACTCGCATACGACAAAACGAAGCTCGATAATGTGGCTTCGGTTTTGGTCACAGCGACTTTGCCGCCATTTGTTAAACCCGGTCAGGCCATTGATGTAAACGTTGCGACGATCGGTCTTGCTTCCAGCCTTCGTGGCGGCAATCTAGTGCTAACAGAGCTAAGAGGTGCCGACGGTCAAATCTATGCACTAGCACAGGGATCGCTAACGACGACGGGCATTGATATTGATGCGGCTGGCACGGAAATACAGATTGGTGTTCCAACGTCGGCGAGAGTTCCGGGCGGAGCCATAGTAGAAAGGGCGGTTGAAACGCCTTTTGAAGACTCTGAATTTGTCGTACTTAATGGCGATCAGTATGACTTTACGACGATCAGTTCCATAGCCGACGTCATCAACGAAAATTTTGGAGCGGAAACGGCGTGGCCGATAGACGCGAGATCGGTTGCGATTAGAGCCCCTCAAAATATTGCTCAGCGGGTTAGTTTTCTGAGCATGGTCGAAAACTTAGATGTGACACCTGGCGAACCCAAAGCGAGAGTGGTTGTGAATTCCCGAACCGGGACGGTAGTGATTAGTCGTACGGTGAAGGTCACAGCTGCTGCGGTAACACAGGGCAGCTTGTCGGTGACGATTTCAGCGACCAATGAGATTAGCCAGCCTGGAGCACCGGTTATCGGCGATGCAGCAGGACAGACCGCGGGAGTCACTAATACTGAAATTCTGGTTTCAGAAGAATCTCGGCCGATGTTTTTATTTAAGCCGGGGGTGGATCTCCGGGAAATAGTCGATGCCGTCAATCAAGTGGGGGCGAGTCCTTCTTCGCTGATCGCGATTCTAGAAGCCTTGAAAACTTCCGGAAGTCTTCGCGCCGAATTGGTGGTCATTTAGGCGGTAAATACTGATGTCGCAATCTTCACTAGTAGACAGTTCCATGGATTTTACTTCGTTGGCGCAAATGAAGCTGGACGCGGCGCGAAATCCTGAGAAGACCGTCGATAAGGTTGCCGAGCAGTTTGAGTCGATCTTCATCAACATGATGCTCAAATCAATGCGAGATGCAACTCAGCGTTCTGGCTTAATGGATTCCCAGGCAGGTCGTATGTATGAGTCGATGTTCGACCAAGAAGTCTCGATGCATCTTGCGAAAAGCGGATCTCTTGGGCTAGCAGAGAAAATCAAAGAACAAATCCAGCGCAGCCATAGCCGCACAATGACTGAAGGTGATCGAGCCTTTTCTGTGGAATCTTCGAACGCGGGGTTTCGAATTCGCTCAGACGAAAATACATATTCGATTGACCGCAAGCAAAGTCAATATTCACTAGACAAACAAACAATGGCCAGACCGACAGGAGGCGCGGATGAGTGACCTTCTATCGATCGGCGGTAATGCGGTCAAAAATAATCAATCCGCGCTGACCGTGGTCAGTAACAATATTGCAAACGTACATACTGAAGGCTATGTCAGGCAGGATTTGTCGTTACAGGAAAACTTGCCCACTAAGAGTGGGCTTGTCTATTTGGGCACCGGTGCCCTTGCTGCGGGAATTAAACGTTCTTATGACGGGTTAGTTGAAGCGTCATTGCGCACAAGCCGCAGTGACTTAAGCGCCCAGGAACCGGTGATTAAATACACCGACCGGGTGATCGATGTATTTGGTGATGAGAAGTCTTCGTTGACGCCGGCGATTGGTTCATTTTTTGATAGCTTGAGAAGCCTGAGCTTGGACGCTTCGTCGGAACTACTGCGCTCCCAGGTTTTGGGTGAAGCGAAAGGCGTCGCATCTAGGCTTAATGATTTGGCGAAGCAGTTAATGTCGATCGACCAGGAAACGCGAGACATCAGCCAATCTAAGATGGGCACATTTAATGTATTAGCAACTGAACTTGCCGGAGTGAACACGAAACTCAATCGCTACAGCGACGTTAACAAGCAACCGCCGGATTTGTTGGATATGCGTGATGAGTTGTTAAGACAGATGTCAGGGCTATTAAAAATCTCCGTGGAAGAGCTCCCAAGTGGCCAAGTAACCGTCAATGTAGGTGATAGTTCGAGCCAGGCTCAAGTCGTAGCCGGGAGCATTAGCACGGAAATAGGTATACGTTTTTTAGAAGGAACCCCGCCTCGTAATGAGATTTTGCTGGATCCTTTCCGTGAACCCAAAAACTTAAGCGGCTTGGTGGGTGGAGAAATAGGCGGGCTCCTCAATTTCCGTGAACAACTGCTCGAACCTAAGACCAACGAACTAAACGATATTGCCAACGCATTAATGCGAGAGGTCAATGCGACACACGCCAAGGGTATGGATATGTTCGAGAAACCCGGCGGCGAGTTTTTTGAAAGCCCCCCGTTGTTCGATATTAATTACAGTTTGAGCAACGGCTCTGCACAACTAAGTGTGGAAAGAAGCACGATCGCTGATTCTAATGTAGCGCCGCTGACCTTTTTGTTTGATGAGAAGAATAGCCGGTGGATTGTAGAGGACTTAAGCACTGGAAATAAATTTGCTTCCGCAGCCGGCGTCAATAAGATCGCGATTAATGGATTGACCGTCAATATACAAGGCCAGGCTAAAGATGGTGATTTCATTCGAGTCCAGGGAAACCAGAATCCTGCGGCAAGCATACGAGTTAAATTGACAGATGCGAGACAGATTGCGGCCGGTGACTTGTTTCGAGTTTCCACTCACATTGAAAACACCGGTGGGGCAAACTCGACGATCCGTCTATCCAGTGCAACTGGAGAAACACCTGCGGCTCCTGTTATCTCGGAATTATTACTGAATAACAAGCACACTTCGGCGGCTAAGACCGTCTCTGGAACCTACTCAAAACCGTTGATGACATTGCCGCCGGGCACGAGTGAGCTAGAGATGTTGCTGGGCAAAGCGACGAACAGCTCAATCGACCTGCAGGTGTTTACCACTGACGGCAGACACTTATTTGGATCAGCACTAACATCCGATCAACGATCCGTGATGCTGACCGAACAAAATGGATTTTCTAAGGGCGCCGGTTATTCCGACCGATACTTGAATGGCTCAGAGAGTTATCTTAATAAAGAATGGTATTTTGGAGCTTACGGCGCCTCGGTATCTAGTAAAGATGATGCCGGAACGACGATAATCGAGCGTGAAGCCACTGTGTTGGGCGATCATATCCCAGCGCTAACCAATGCAACTGGTGCCACTATGACGGTAATTGCCCAGGGCGCAGTCAAGTTAGGCGGAGTTGAGATGGGCGCACTTGAGCTTGCCTCTGGGGCCACGCTTGATGCTGCCAAGGTTCTGACCTGGCTGAACAATCACAAGTCAGCTAATGCGCTCACCTATAGCGCTCGCGCAACTAATGAAATTCGTATACTGCCGTCGAGCCTATCGACCTCGACAGGCTTGTTGAGTTTGAACGGCACGACCGTGCACAACGCGACAGCGATCGCATCGGTCAATGAGCTGGTTACTTCGATTAATGCTCAAGCGGGAACCACCAAGGTGGAGGCGAGGATCGACTTTGATGGCTCGATAATCCTGAGCAATACACCAGGTAACGAATCGGACAAAATAGCCTTTGGTAGCACCCCCGGGGTTTTGACGGGCATAACGGGTGACTATCAATCAAGCATTGTCATCGAGTCGGATCGCGGCACTTCGGCCGTCAAGGTTAGTACGGGCGTTGCGAGCACTTACGCGGCCGGCGGTTATTATTTATTGAAGTCTGATGGCACCAAGGTCGAATTTACAACAGCTGCGGCCACCGCTTTGGATTTTCAAAATCAAATTCGAACGGTTACGCAGAGTGGTGATTTCACGGTGGTGGAGGTTGACGGTGGCACAGACCACGACGATGAACTTAAATTTACAGGACCAAAGAATTTTGGTGATTTCGAAGTCTATAAAGCCAATGGAACCAAGATTAGTGGAGGTAGTGCAACTACCGAAGTGACCGGTGTACGTGATGTGTCTGAAAAGTCCCTTGCACTGACTCTCTCGGCGACTGGCTCTTCGACTGACTTGGCTAAGATTGGTATGAGGACAGGTGTCTTCCTGCCGGACACGCTAGATGAAGAGTTGGTGGTCTTCGCGACAGGCAGTACGGCTGACACAGCGGGTATTGCAGCGTTTTACGTGAGTAAAGAGGCTAATACGCTCTATCTTAGAGAGTCGCAACTGGATATCGAGTTTACCGATGTCAACCGTTATAGCATCACCGATTCCTCA
>CAZYHH010000259.1:0-4761 GCA_964647295.1 uncultured Pseudomonadales bacterium | reverse complement strand
GCAATGCCATAGACCGGCCAGCCTTTACGCCTTTTATTGATATCGATATTTATCGTTCCAGGTTTTTCTGTGGGCTTTAAGGACAATCTGAGTTCAGACGCACTTGAGTTTTTTGAATGGGTTAAACAAGAATGAAACAAATAAATGAGATTGCCGCCCATCTTTGCTGCCAGTTGTAGGCGTTGTGTTTCTTTGAACTTGAGCGGACGGTTTGTCCAGGCAAGTACGGCGCTACAATTTTTTGATTTACAGGTTTTTTCCAATGACCACAGCGTGTCCTTGATGTGTTTGGTATGAACTAGGAGTATTTTTCCAATATCGACTCCAAGCGATTGTAATCCCGGTGCATATGGGATGAGCGGAGGGTTAATCCAGGTAATCCATTTGTTTTGGGATTGGCTGAGCTGCTTAAGGGCAGGAATAATTAGCCTTAGCTCGCCATTACCTATCGATTGGTACCCGATCTCAACTAAGCCACTATTTGGCCATCCTTTATTAGGAAGAATGGCATCTAAGTATTCATATCCGGTGGAAATACCTGAAGACGTTCGGGTGTTCATATCCTTAGCTAGCCATACACCAGGATATTGAGGGATTTGCTTTTTCGATGTCACTTGAGCGGTATCGTGTAAACGGCCGACCAGAATAACTGTATAAATATACAGTAGTCAAGGCAATGTTACGCTTTGCTTATGTTCTTCTACTTGCCGCGGCCTATTCCGTAGTAGGTAAAACCTAGATCTTTCAGGAGCAGTGGATCATATAAATTTCTCCCATCCAGAATTAAAGCCTCACTTAATTGTTCCTTGATTTCTTCGAAATCAGGACTTCGAAATTCGTTCCATTCTGTCACGACGATGAGAGCGTTTGAGCCTTCGAGAGTCTCATTTGCACTGGCAAATATTTTTAATGCATTCTCTTCTGGATAAAGACGGCGAGCTTCATCTGCTGCTTGAGGGTCATACGCATGAACTACAGCGCCTGAAGCAATCAGTTTATCAATCAAGGTTCGGCTGGGCGCTTCTCGCATATCATCAGTATTGGGCTTGAAGGCCAGTCCCCACAATGAAATTATCTTTCCTGCTAGATCACCTTGATAATGCTTGTCCAACTTGTCAAATAAAACTGTTTTTTGCCTGGCGTTTACTTCTTCAATGCTTTCAATAATCCTTGCTTCAGCACCAATGTCATTTGCGGTATGAATAAGTGCTTTAACATCTTTAGGGAAGCAAGATCCTCCATATCCAGTTCCAGCATATAAAAAATTAGGGCCGATCCCTTTTCTGACTGCCTCAATATCAGCGCCTAACTGATCTGCCATATTGGCTAGTTCGTTCATCAGACTGATTCGCGCAGCCAGCATCACATTGGCAGCGTACTTGGTTAACTCGGCTGAGCGAGCGTCCATAAACACCATGTTGTCTTGATTCCGATTAAAAGGAGCATAAAGTAATTTAAATACCTCTATGCTGTGAGCATCTTCAGTCCCTATCACTACTCGATCCGGTTTCATAAAATCATTTACTGCGGCTCCTTCTTTAAGAAACTCTGGGTTTGAAGCAACTTCAAAGTTCAAGGAGCTATTCCTAACGGATAATTCTTCTTGAATAACACTGGCTACTTTGTCCGCAGTTCCTACCGGGACAGTCGATTTATTTACCACTAATTTGTTGGTCGACATGTGCTGGCCAATGCTTTTTGCTACCGATAAGACGTATTGCAAATCCGCTGAGCCATCTTCTTCTGAAGGTGTACCGACTGCTATAAAGATTAAATCGCTAAAATCAACTCCCTTTTGAATGGAGTCTGAAAAATGTATTCGACTGCTTTTTAGGTTATTGGATAAAAGTTCTTCTAACCCCGGTTCGTATATTGGGATAGTGCCTGACTGGAGGGCTTTGATTTTACTTGAATCAATATCAATACACATTACTTCGTTGCCTTGCTCAGCAAAACAAATTCCTGTGACTAGGCCAACGTAACCGCCACCAAAAATGCTAATTTTCATTTCTTCAGAGCCTTTAAATAAACTAAAAAAATTAGTGAAGTGCAGTCTTTGTATTTGCACTGACTAATCACTTTGAATACGCTTTTGATAAAACACGTATAGTAGCGATCGCGATGAAATATGACTACGACCTTTATGTAATAGGTGCTGGTTCCGGGGGAGTCCGTGCAAGCCGAATCTCGGCTCAATTTGGAGCCAAGGTTGCCGTTGCTGAATCAACTTTTTTGGGGGGTACTTGCGTGAACGTAGGCTGTGTACCTAAAAAATTGTTTGTTTATGGTTCTCATTTTCATGAGGATTTTGAAGATGCCAGGTCGTATGGTTGGAGCAACAAAATTGAAAACTTTGATTGGTCCACACTCAGAGATAATAAAACCAAAGAAATTGAACGATTAAATGGTATCTACGCTAATTTACTAGAGACTGCCGGTGTCGAAATTCATCGTGGAAAGGCAGTATTAGTAGATCCTAATACCATTGAAATTGAAGGACATAGGCATACCTCAAAGCATATATTGATCGCTACTGGAGGCACGCCCACCGTACCCGAATTTCCAGGCAGTGACCTTGTCATTACTTCAAATGAAGCTTTTTATCTGCCAGAACTCCCAAAGAAAATTGTGATCGTTGGAGGTGGTTATATTGCGGTGGAGTTCGCTGGTATATTTGCCGGACTAGGAGTCGATACCACCTTGCTTTACAGAGGACCTTTATTTCTCAGGGGATTTGATATATCAATCCGTGAGTTTGTGAAGAATGAAATATCCAATAAAAACATAAATTTAATGTTTGATTCTAATGTATCTTCTATAGACTCACAGGGAGATTTTCGCATTGTTTCTTTGTCTGATGGCCAAGAAATTTCATGCGATCTAGTGCTTTATGCGACCGGAAGAAAACCAAACACAGCAGATCTCGGTCTTGATAACACAAAAGTGCAGTTGGGTGACCGAGGACAAGTCCTTATCAATGAAAGGTACCAAACCAGTCAGAATAATATCTATGCGATAGGAGATGTAACGGACCGTATACAACTCACACCTGTTGCAATAGAAGAAGGCATGTTCATCGCAAACCAACTATTTGGTGATGACGATTATCCTGCCTTATCTTATGAGAACATTCCGACGGCCGTATTTTGTCAACCAAACATTGGTACGGTCGGTCTGACCGAAGAAGAAGCGCTAGGGAATTACGCCGGGGATCTTGATATTTATGAGTCCCAGTTCAAGCCCATGAAGCATACCTTAACCAACCGAGAAGAACGTTCTTTTATGAAAATGATCGTTCAAAAAAGCACCGATGCTGTTCTGGGCATACATATGGTGGGCAATGACGCCGGAGAACTCATTCAAGGCTTAGCAGTTGCCTTGACTGCTGGCGCAACCAAGCAGCAATTTGATAGTACGATTGGCATACACCCAACAGCGGCCGAAGAATTTGTCACTTTGAGACAAATCAGTAGATCAATATAGTTCCAATTATCAGTTCTGTTTAGCTCCTCATTATTTCTGTAGAATCGGTCGTAATATCGATGGTTCATCCATTCTTAAGGACTTTTATGAAAATATTAATTAGCTTTACTGGCTGTTTACTTCTTTTAAGTACCTACGTTCATCCTAAAAACACTATTTTGTTTCTGGGTGACGGGATGGGAATTACGACTATTACCGCCGCCCGCATATTTGAAGGACAATCAAAAGAACTGGATGGCGAAAGTAATGCTTTAAGTTTTGAATCCTTTGAAAACGTTGCATTCATAAAAACTTATAGTGTCGATGCACAAATTCCTGATTCTGCTGGGACCATGTCAGCCATTATGACCGGTCAAAAAACTCGATCAGGTGTGATTAGTGTCGGCCCAAAGTTTGAAAGAGGTAATTGCGAAAGTGTACTAAAGGACTCTCAGCCAACGATAATGGAGCTTGCGGAGCAAGCAGGATTAAAAACAGGAGTCGTCACGACTGCACGAATCACTGATGCGACTCCCGCAGCAACCTACGCGCATTCAGCTGATCGAACTTGGGAAAATGATCGAAGAGTACCTCAAGCCGCGAAGTCAGGTGGTTGCACTGATATTGCTGATCAACTAGTGAGTTTTTCTCATGGTTATGGGATTGATCTAATCCTTGGTGGTGGCAGATCCAATTTTCATTCAACCACTACCACAGATATTGAATACCCTCAGTTGGTAGGCTTGAGAGGTGATGATCGCGACTTGGTTAATGAGTGGATAAACAGCGGAGATAATCGGCAGTTTGTTTGGAATCGAGCACAGCTACTGGAAAGCCCAATGCGCGGTCAGATATTCGGTCTGTTTGAGCCAGCGGAATTACACTACGAGGTTGAGCGGCCTAGAGACAAAGGAGGAGACGAGCCTTCTTTAGCAGAAATGGCCCAATACGCTGTCAAATTCCTCTCGGAAAGCACAGATGGATTCTTCTTGGTTGTCGAAGGAGCTCGAATTGATCATGGTAATCATAACAAAGAACCGTTTCTTGCTCTGACCGACACGATAGAGTTTTCAAATACCGTGAGGGAGGTATTACGCTTTGTAGACTTGTCTGAAACCATGGTCTTGGTAACGGCCGATCATAGCTCGGCTCTTGCATTTAGCGGATATCCGACACGGGGGATGCCGGTGCTGGGTTCCCTTAGTTATCCGGAAATTTCGTTTTCAGGAGGCTCGAAATTTCAGGCTGGGCACCTCGAAACAAATAAGAGTGCTCAGTCTCAGAATCCCGCTAGTTCTG